>JAYVUQ010000276.1:0-4280 GCA_043787785.1 Bryobacteraceae bacterium | reverse complement strand
CCGCCACCGCGTTGTTCGACCTGGGTGACGGTAGCGCCGTGTTCACCGGCCTCACTTTCAACAACACGTTGCAGCTTTTCTACGCCGTTCGCACCGATGCCTTCGGTAATTCGTCGCTGGTCAGCTTCAACCTTGCCGGCGGCGGAGTGGATCTGCTGGCGCTCACCTTAAGCTCGGGCGGTCTGCAGCCCTTTAACGGCGGGCTCGTCACCATCCCGGGCAACAGCTTCTACGCCATCGCCAACGACGGGTCGCCGGACTCGGAGGTTTTCTCCATTGACATGCCCACTAGCGCCATCACCCAGCGCACCCTGCGCCTGGGCCCCGGCTACACCGGCGGCCTGACGCTCAACCCCATCGATGGTTTCCTGTATGCCCTCAGAAACGATTCGTTTGGCAACTCGACCCTGATCCGCTTGGATCTCTCCGGCGGTCCGGGTGCGGTTAACGCCGTGAACGTCGTGAGCCGACTTCGGCACGGGCTTCTACGGTGGCCTCTTTCCAGACGGCGCGGGCGGCTTCTACGTCCTCGGCACCGATTCATCCGGAGCCTCCACGCTCAGCCTGCTCACCGCCGGCGGATCCCTCACGTCGCTCTTCGCTACCGGCAACGGCTTATTCGCCGCCGGTCTCACCGCCGGCCCCGTCGCCGCGCCCGGGCCCTCTACCTTCGGCCTCCTCCTAGCCGCTGGCTCCACCTTCGCCATCTGCCGATTGCGGCGGCCCTGAAGACGCGATTTTCTTTTCGTCCTCCCTCAAACTTTCGCGCTCGATTGCGCCTGTGCCAGGTAACGGGCCGCTGAACGTAAAAGCGTCAGCGGCTCCCAAATGTTCGGAGGACCTCAACTTGGAAACCGTTCTTCGCTGATAAGGCCAGCCTTACTCGCTCTTTACACTTTCCTAGGGCCGGCGGCGCGACTTTGAGTCTATTGGCGTTCCGGCTGTTTGGGACGGTGTCGCGGGCCGCGCCGGTGCCGGACAACAATCCACGGGGCACACATCATGGTTCGGCCCGTATAGGCCGCAGGCCCGCTTCGGAGTCGCTGGATCCAGCCGCTCCAAAATCAGTTCCCGGATCATGGCGATGAATCTCGAGTCCGTACCGACGCTCGCGACGCGCGTGAAGCCGATACCCAAGTCCGCTGCCTTCTGGCGCGCCTCGGTGTCCAGGTCATAGAGCACTTCGAGATGATCGGAAATGAAGCCCACTGGCATCACCACGACATGTTTGGCCCCCGCAGCGGCCGCCTCTTCAATCGCCACGCAAATATCCGGCTCGAGCCAAGGCTGTGTAGGAGGGCCACTGCGGCTTTGATACACCAAGCGGTAGTTCTCACATCCGGCACCTTCCGCTACCAGCCGAGACGCCTCACGAAGCTGCTTCACATAGTCCGAAGTATCGGCCATGGACATGGGCACGCTATGCGCCGTGAACAATAAGGCCGCCCCGGGGGCCGCCTGGAGCGCCGCCTGGGTGGCTTCCACCATGGGTTCGATAAATCCCGGGTGGTTATAGAAAACGCGTAACTTCAACGTCTCCATGCCGGCGCTGGCCGCCGCCACATTCTCCCGGTACTGCCGGCAACCCGAATACGAACTGTAGGCTGAGGTGACAAAGCAGATCGCCCGCGTTACGCCGTCTTCCTTCATCCGCGCCAGGGTGTCGGGCAGCAGAGGATGCCAGTTGCGATTGCCCCAGTAGATTGGCAAGTGCGGTCCTTGCTGATCAAGCAAACCCTGTAACGCCGCAATCAATTCGCGGTTCTGCTCGTTGATCGGGCTGCGTCCACCAAAGTGGTGGTAGTGCTCTGCCACTTCCAGCATTCGCTCCCGCGGCACATTGCGCCCGCGCAATACGTTTTCGAGAAACGGCATCACATCCTCGGGGCCGTCGGGGCCGCCAAAGGAAACCACCAGAATTGCGTCAGACATAAATCTAGCTTAGGAGATGCGCGACGCCGCCCGCAGGCGTTGATTTACTTCGCGCACAAATCGCTCGGGCTCGTCCGGCGACAGCACCACCGGGCCCTGCGCAGTTTGCACCAACACGAGCCCCTCGTCGCGCGCCGCATACCAACGGTGACGGCCCAGCGCGGGAGTCTCAAACCAACCATAGAAGCCGAAAAGGCCTCCCACCGCCGGCCAACGCCAGGTCACTTGCGCCAACTCACCTGGCTCCAGCAGACGCGCCGCGCGCAAGTTACCCAACGACAGATGCTTCGCCCCGGCCAGCCGACGAATCGTCACGCCACTGTCATCCACCTGATAGCCAACCGGCGCAAACCGGTAAGCCAACACAATCGCGATTACCAAAACGGCCGCCGTTGCGTAGAATACCGACGCAGGGTTCGGGCCCGAGTAACTGAAGCCTAAAATCGCCAGGCAGCAGCCAAGGAATAACGCCGTCAGCAATCGGGTGGAACCGCTCCAGGAAGCACCGAAAGCGATCGGCGGTGTGATCGCGGTCGGGGCGAGCGGTTTCGACATCAACCCAATATTGTATCTCGATTAGTGGGGCTATTCGTCCCTTAATATGCGCAACGGGCGCTGCGACAAAATCCGGGAACTCGCCAACCATCCCGCAACATTGGCGATTAAAGAAGATCCAGCGATGGCCACCGCCACCGGGCCCACGCTCGCACCTAAGCTGGCTTCAAAGAATCGCGACATCAGCAGGTAGGTAAACCCAGTGGCCAGCAAGCCGCCCAATAGGCCGGCAAGCGCGCCCAGCACGAGGAACTCCACCGAAAAAATCGCCGCAATACGGCGGCGGGTTCCACCCAGCGTCTTCAAAATTGCCACCTCCCGAACCCGCCGGAACCGCGTGCCCGCTACCGAAGAAGCGAGAATAATGATGCCCGCCACAATCGCAAAACCAGAAATAAATCGCACCACCACCGCAATTTGGTCTACCACCTCTTGAATAATATCCAGTACATCTGCGACATTAATCACACTGATAGTCGGAAATTGACGGTAACTCGCCCGCTGTAACGCCGGGACCTGGCTGGTCTTCACCCGCACCCCGCCAAAATAATTCAAAGGCAACCCGGCCAGTTGATCATGCCGAAAAATGAACTCGACGCCCGATCCCATCCGCACCTGCTCGATCTTGAAAGTCCCCACCATCCGCACCACAATCGTTCGCCCATAGGCATCGAACTCCAGCGCCGTGCCAGCGCGCGCCTTCAGCGCCTTAGCCGCGTCTTCATTCAACATCACCTCGCCCGGCCCCGCTAGCCAACGCCCGCTCACCATTTCGACAAAATCCGGCCGCCGGTCATACCAGGTCACCGTGCGCGTCTGCAAGAAACGCCGCTCGGAGCCCTTCAAGCTCAGCGGATCGAGCGCCGCCCCATTCACGGTCTTCAGCCGGATGGCCACCGCGGGCACAATCTCCGGCTCTTTCGTCACCCCCGCCTGCGACTTCAGCAGCTTCACCAGCGCATCCTTCTGCGACTCCTGAATATCGATCAAGAACACGTTCGGCATCCCTGGAGGCGCACTCGCCACCAGTTGCCCGATCATCTGCTGCTGGACGAGATACACCGTCAAGGTAAACATCACGCCCACGCCCAACGCCACCAGCACCGCCCCCGCCTGATTGCCCGGACGGTACAGATTCGCCAGACCGTGGCGCAAAGCCGATGGGAACCAGTACGGGACATGGCGCTGAAACCGCCGCAACAGCCACAGCAAAAGCCAAGCCGCGCCGCTCAGCAGCGCGAGACTGAATGCCAAGCCACCCACGAAAAAGAGCCCCAACCGCGCCGAATCCCGCCAACTGCCTTCGGCCAGCCAACCCGCAATGCCCGCCATGCCCAGCAAAATCAGCACCCCGGCCAACAAGGCCGGCCACTGCCGCCGCAAACGCTCGCGCCAAGGCAAGCGCGTCTCGCTCATGTCGCGCCGCAGTATCAGGATGGGCCGGATGTGGCGCACCGCCAGCAGCGGCACGGCCGTGAACAATACGGTGGCCAGCAAGCCAATCAGGATGCCTTGCGCAACGCTACCCGGATCAATCCGAAAGTCCGGCGCGATCTGGAAGTAACGCGCAATCAGCAAAGGAAACGCGCTCTGAATCAGCGCCCCAAAGATGACCCCCGCCAAGCCGCCCATCAGCCCCAACGCCAGCGTCTGCAACAAGTAAATCCGCATCACTTGGGTACTGTTGGCACCCAGGCACTTCATGATGGCGATCGAATCCAGCCGCTGCTGCACGTGCGAATGAATCGCCATCGCCACGCCGATCGCGCCCACGATCAGCGCAATCAGGCTCA
>JAYVUQ010000275.1:0-2536 GCA_043787785.1 Bryobacteraceae bacterium | reverse complement strand
CCGCCCGTCTTGGTCTTGCTACAGACCGGCTGCGGTCCGTTTACCTGGTTGAATACGGCATCCTGCGCGGTGATCTCGCGATCGCCCCAGGGGTACATCTTGCCTTCCGCTTCGCCCCGGGCGGAGCGTTCCCACTCGGCCTCGGTAGGCAGGCGTTTGCCACCGTCCCAGGCGCAGAAGGCCACCGCATCGTCCCAACTTACATTGTTCGCGGGGTAGCTTCCCTTCCCTTCCGGCATCTGTCCATGGCCCCAATGGTGGGGCGCGCGATGGCCGGTGGCTTTGATAAAGGCGGCATAACGCGAGTTAGTGACCTCAGTGGCATCGAGCCAAAAGGCGTTGAGAGTGATCATCCGCGCCGGCGAGTCATCCTTCACCGGATTCGGGTACCACGCGACTTCGTAGTCGTGCCAAGGAAAAGCTCGGCCACGCAGATATTCACCACCCGGTATTAGAACCATACCCTCCGGATTAGCCGCCGACAGGGAAATCACGAGGGCCAGACAGAGACCCGCTGATTTAACCATAAATGGGCGACAGTTCGTCGGTGGGAATAAAACCATTGGCACCCAGCGAATCGACATAAACGTAAGTGCGTCCGGAGGGGGTATTGCGAACTTCCTTAGCCCAATCGATGCCCAAAGCCGAATAAATTGTGGCAACCACGTTTTCGATCCGGGGTTGTTTCTTGTGCTGCCACCCGGTATCGACGCACTTGACGCCGTCAAGGTCGCTGGCGCCGTGCACGGTACCGCCTTTGACGCCCGCGCCGGCAAACATGGCAGGAAATACGTGTTTGTGATGGTCGCGGCCGGCCTGGAAATTCAAGGGTCCGGGCGTGCGGCCGAACTCGCCCATACAGACAACCAAGGTTTCATCCAGCAGAAACTTGCCTGGAGTGGTCGGCGACGGCGTGGTGCCTAAATCCTCCAGCAAACTCGCCAAGGCGGGATCCATCTCGGCGATCGACTGATAGTGATTCGTGGCCGCTTTGCGGGTCCAGATCTCTTTGTGATGATCCCAGCCGTTATGGCAGATGTGGATATAGCGCGTGCCGCCGTCCCGCTGGAGTAAGTTCCGGGCCAGTATCGACGAGAGCCCAACCGACGTATTGCCGTAACGCTTACGGTCTGCGTCCACGATCCGGAAAGCAGCCGGCCACCGGCCGTCGGATAGTAAGTGTTTGGCCATGGCGCTAAAGTCCTCGAAGCCGGAAATCGACTTATCGAGCCCACTCAGACGGCTGGGATTCAATTCCCGTAATTGCGCCAAAAGCCGCCAGCGTTCTTCGAGTAACTCGGTCGCCTTCTGGTCAAGCGTCATGCCCTTCAGTGCCTCGTCCGGATTGAGGTCGAAGACCGAGAAGCGAGCAGGCAGGAAGCCCGTGGCCATGGCCCCCACTTGGTTAGTGGTTAAGTTGAAGGAGACATACGTGGGGAAGGTATCGGTTTCGCGGCGGCGGGATTCGAGCTCACTCGCCACGACGGACCCGATAGACGGAATTTCGGTGGCAAAAGCGACATTCAACTGCCGCCCGGCCTGCACGTAATACTGGCCGCGGAAATGCACTTCCTCATGGCTAACGAAGGAACGGACGAGGGCCACCTTGTCCATGACCGTCGCCATACGCGGAAAGAGGGCGTGCGGCACGTGGATGCCCGTGTTGGTCTGGCGAATGTCCCATTCTTTGAGGGTCGCCGAATTCTCCTTGAAGTCAAAGGAATCCACATGGCTTAAGGCGCCAGCCAATTCAAAGAAGATGACGTTCTTGGCATTGCCGCGAGGTATGGTTTTCCGGGCCGCGTCCGCGTGGAGTTGCAGGGGCCAAACGCTTTGCGTGGCTGCGGCGGCAATGCCCGCGCCGCCGAACCGCAGCAGCTCCCGCCGGGTAGGAATCAAGTCGCCAATGGTCACCATATGTTTCATCGCCTAAAAGTTATACAGAAATTCCACTAAGTTGAGTAAGGCCCACTGTAAGTTCTGAGCGCCCTCCACGCGATTCTTCTCGAACGCCGATAAGGCTAATTGCCGCTCAGCCGGTAGCGGCGGACGCGACAAGGTTCCCATGAATAACTCATCCACTACTCTGCCGCTGTCGGAATAGCTTTCGAGCAGGCGCTGGACGCGGCTATCCTTGATGGCCAGCACGCGGTCGTTCACCACGGAAGAACGCATCATCATGATCGGCTGCAGCGGCGAGGGCGTTGGAGGACGAGGCGGCGACCCACGATTCGACTCGCCAAAGGCGGACATGAAGCTCTTCAACTCCCCCTTCGGCTGGGGCACGGCCACTTGCATGGCCATCGGTACGGACGAAGGCGCGCCGCCGTCCGAAGAGCCATCCTCTTTCTTCGAAGCAATTACGAATTTGCCCGGCCGGCTGGTGGCCGTGGCGATGGCATCGTGTAATTCCTCGGCCGTCAGCATCCGCACTAGTTTCCGCGAGTAATAACGAGTGTAGGTCTCCTTCCACCCATCTGGCCCTTCGCCCGGGAAGCGAGCCGAGAGCTGATACGCGCTAGAATTGCAGACGAGC
>JAYVUQ010000274.1:0-6019 GCA_043787785.1 Bryobacteraceae bacterium | reverse complement strand
CCCAGGATCAGCGCCACTGGCTCCATGGGCAAGCCGAACGTCGATAGCGTGCCCATGAGAATCACCAGGCTCGCCCGGGGCACCGCCGCCACGCCTTTGCTGGTTAGCATCAGGGTCAACATCATAATGATCTGTTGGCCAATGCCTAACTCAATCCCCGCCGCCTGCGCCACAAAGATTGAGGCCGCCGCCAGATACAACGTTGACCCATCCAGGTTCAAGCTATAGCCCAACGGCAGCACAAACGACACAATGTGCTTTGGCACACCGAACCGCTCCATATTCGCCAGCGCCATCGGCAACGCGGCCTCGCTCGACGCCGTCGAGAACGCCAGTATATATGGATCTTTCACGGCCCGAATAAATTTCGCCAGCGGTATCTTCATCAGGAAAATCACCGCCCCCAACACCACCACCACAAAGAACGCTAGCGCGCCAAACATCGTCAGCACTAACTGCGCCAGGTTATACAGCACGGCCACGCCATATTGGCCAACGGTTGACGCCATCGCCCCGAACACGCCCAACGGCGCCGCATACATCACAAACGCCGTGTACTTGAACATCACCTCGGAGAGTGACTCGCAGAACTCCACCATCGGCTTTGCCTTTTGCCCTACCGCCGCGCAGGCCATGCCGAACATCATCGCGAACACCACCACCTGCAGCACGTCATTCTTGGCCATCGAATCAATAATGCTCGATGGAAACGTATGCTCAATGATTCCCTGCCAAGTTACTTTGGCCGTCACTGCTTCCGGCGCCTTCACCTTCGATAAATCGACGCCCCGGCCGGGTTGGAAAAAATTCACAAAGGCCAGGCCTACGAATAGCGCTAGCGTAGTTACTACCTCAAAGTAAATAACGGCCCGCACGCCAATCCGGCCCATGGCACCCGAATGCGCGCCGCCTGCAATGCCAAATACCAAAGTGGCGAACAACAAAGGCGCGACAATCGACTTCACCATCTTAATAAAGACGGTACTGAGTATCTTCATCTCCTTGCCCACTTCCGGGAAGGCATAACCCACCAGAACGCCCAGCACCAAGGCAATAAAAATCCACGCCGTTAAACTAATCTTTTTCATCTCTCTCCCCATTTCAGCTTCGAACGTAAGACGTCGAAGAAGAGTAATTTCGGTGGCCGGATCAAGCTAATGGCATGTTCCGACCGTTGACAGAGTATTAGGTCGTCGCGGCGCAGCGGCTCTCCTACTTGACCATCCACGGTTAAGTAAGCCCCCTCGTCCTCAGCACGGTTATATAAACGAATCTCACTGGTGTCCGGCACAATCACCGGACGGTTCGTCAGCATATGCGGACAGATGGGCGTAATTAAATGCGCGCCCAATTGCGGAAACAAAATCGGGCCCCCGGCTGACAGCGAGTAAGCCGTCGATCCGGTCGGCGTGGACACAATCAAGCCGTCGGCCTTGTAGCGGCAGACGAAATGCGAGTCCACCCAGCACTCCACGTCAATGATGCGCGCCAACGCCGCTTTCGTAATCACGACGTCGTTGAGCGCTTCATAGCTCGCCACGCGTTCTCCGCTGCGATGCACTTCGCAATGCAGCATATTGCGCTTGGCCACGCGAAATTCGTTATTCAGGGTGCGCTCAAGCTCCGGGAACACTTCGTCTACCGTAATCGCCGTCAGGAAGCCCAGGCCCCCTAAATTTACGGCCAAAATCGGCAAATCGTTGCCCAATAGCGCCCGCGCCGCCGACAGCAGCGTTCCGTCGCCACCCAGGACGATTAGTAACTGCGTCCCTTCGGCGACGCTCCTTCGCGGCAATCCATCCTTGCGCCCGGCATACTCCGCTGTCGCCTCGTCCATCCGCACGCCGATGTCGCGCTTCGCCAGCCACGCCAGCAACTGCGGCACCAGCGTGATCGCTTGCGCCGCTTCCGGCTTCGAGATGATCCCAACCGTTTGTATGCTCATTGCTCACGTTCCGCCCACAGCCAGAACTCCTGATTCCCCTCCGCCCCCCGAACGGGGCAAGGAATCACGTTTTTGGTAAACCCTAAGTGTCGCACCGCTCGCCCCACCTTTTCACAAGCCATTTCGTGCAGTGACTGATCCCGCACAATTCCTCCCTGGCCTACCTGTTCGCGCCCCACTTCAAACTGCGGCTTCACCAGGATCAACATGCGCGTGCCAAAGGCGGCCAGCGCCGGCAGGATCATTGTGACGGAGATGAAGCTGACGTCGCAAACAATCAAGTCAATCGGCTCGCCAATGTCTTGGGTTTTGAGGTAACGGGCGTTGGCCCGTTCATGAATCACCACGCGGGCGTCCGAGCGTACGGCCCACGCCAGTTGCGTCTTACCCACGTCCACGGTGTGTACGCGCCGCGCGCCACGCTGCAGCAGGCAATCGGTAAAGCCGCCGGTGGACGCCCCCACGTCCATCGCCACCCAACCCTCCGGCTTGATGCCCCAATGCTCCAGCGCGGCTTCGAGCTTCAGCCCGCCACGCCCCACGTATTTCGTTTGCCCCAGCATCTCCACTAAAGCATCGGCCGCAACGCTCTGGCCGGACTTCACTAACTTCTGGTGATTCACCAGCACTTGCCCCGCAATGATCAGCGCCTGCGCCTTTTCTCGTGAAGCGGCCAAGCCCCGTTCCACCAGCAGCAGATCGAGCCGCGATTTACTTTTGCCGTTCGACAATCAGGTCCGCTAACTGCCGCAGCCGGTCGGCCCGTGCCCCAAATCCATCCAGCGCGGCGTGTGCGGCCGCCCGTTCGCGCGCCGCCATCTCCTTGCTGGTGGCCAGGCCATATACGGCCGGAAAGGTGATCTTTTGCTGCGCTTCGTCCTTGCCCGCCGTCTTGCCCAGTGCCGCCGAGCTTTGTTCAATATCCAGGATGTCATCCACAATCTGGAAGGCCAAGCCCATATGCTCGCCAAAACTGGTGAGGGCCGCTAACTGTTCCGGATTCGCCCCGGCATAGATCGCGCCCATCCGGACGCTTGCCCTGAGCAACGCCCCCGTCTTGGCGTGATGAATCTGGTCCAGTAACTCGACCGTGGGCACTTGCCCTTCGCCCTCAATATCCCGCACCTGACCGGCGATCATTCCGCCAACGGTGCCCGACGCGCTTGCCAATTCATCAATCAATGCCAGGCGCACCTCGGCCCGCGTATGGGGCAAGCGAGCCAGCGTTTGAAACGCGATAGTACACAAAGCGTCACCCGCCAGGATGGCGATTGCTTCCCCAAAAACGATATGGTTGGTGGGTCGGCCACGCCTTAGATCGTCGTCGTCCATGGGCGGCAGGTCGTCATGAATCAACGAATAAGTATGGATCATCTCCAGCGTACAAGCCGCGTCCTCGCCGGCAGTGACGTCTGGCCGAACGGCGCGGGCTGCCGCCATGGCGAGTAAGGGCCGAACTCGCTTGCCACCAGCAAAGACGCTGTAACGGATCGCCTTATGGATGGTCTCAGGTTCGGCGAATTCCGCTGGCAACCAACGGTTCAATGCGCGGTCCACCAGCGCCTGTTCGGCGGCCAGATACTCTTCTAGGTTCAGAACGGGCTGAGGACTCGACAACTCACGAGTTTAGCCTAATGTGGCCGCTAGAGCATTAGGGAAAAGCTACCGGAGCTATCAAGACGAAGCGAATTCTACTCTCTGCCGCCACCACAGCGGGTTCGCCGCGCGTCGCCAACACTACGCCGGTACCAGCCCCACCGCCGGCCCCTGCGCCAATCGCCGCGCCCCTACCCCCACCCGCGATGGCCCCAATGGCCGCACCGATACCAGCGCCAACTCCGATTTTGAGTGCATCTTTTTTCTTCGTCCCCCGAGCCTGCACGCCCCAACTCCCCGTAGTGCAAGGGACTGATCGCCCGTCGGCCAGGGTAATACTGGTTAACCGCAGGGCCAGACTCGCCCGTCCCTTCACTTTGCCACCCGTATCCACGCTCGATACCACGCCTTCCACACGCGAGCCCAACGGCGCCAGCACTCGCCCGCCAAGGGTTAAGGCCCGGTCAAGCGTGGCACTGAACATCGTTCCCGCCGCATGCGTCTTGCTGGAAATGGTGGAGGTCGTACGGACCTCCACCGGAGTTCCCGTCGGCAGCGTAATTTGTTCCCTTCCAGGAACCGCGGCCACCCGTGCGCGTGCCGCTGAAGTTCGAACCCCAGGGGACTCAACCACAACTGGCTCCCTCGCAACGGGCGTCCTCTGCTCGGGCAGCAAACCAACCGAAGGCGACGAAGGGGTAGACTTCGTGCAACCAGCCAATACTGCTAAACCTAGACAGACGATCACGGGGCGCATACCTGTCTGACGCGCCCCGGCCCTCCCCCGGTTTCGTTTACTAATGGGGTTTACACGCTCAAGCCAAAAAACTGCTCCGCGTTCGCAAAGCAGATGCGCTTCACCATTCTGCCTACCATGCCGAAGTCGTTCGGTACTAGGCCGTTCTCCATCTCCCGTCCTAGTAGGTTGCAAAGCGTCCGGCGGAAGTACTCATGCCGCGGATACGACATGAACGATCGCGAGTCTGTTAACATCCCTACAAACTGCGACAGCAAACCGCAATTGGACAGGGCATTCATCTGCCACTCCATCGCTTCTTTCTGATCGAGGAACCACCAGCCCGATCCAAACTGCATTTTGCCGGCGATCTTGCCGTCCTGGAAGTTGCCCACCATGGTCGCCAACGCGTAGTTATCCGCCGGGTTCACGTTGTAAATCACCATGCGCGGCAGACTGCCATCGCGGTCGAGCGCATCCAGGTAATCGCGCAGGGTTTCCATTTGCGGCCAGTCACCAATGGAGTCGAAGCCCGTGTCCGGCCCGATCTCCGCCAAGGCGCGTGAATTGGCCGCGCGCAACGCTCCCAGGTGCATCTGTTTGGTGAAGCCGGCTTTCGCGTCCAACTGCCCAAAGAAAAACATCAGGTAACTCGAAAACTGCCGGTGCTCTTCCGCCGTTGCGGCCTGCCCCGCGCGTGCCCGGTCATAAGTGCCCCGCGCGACAGACTCGGCGCAAGGCGCGCCAAAGCAATGGTTCAAGCCATGGTCGCTCAGCCGTCCCCCCGCCGAGGCAAAAGCCGCATGCCGTTTTGCAATCGCATCCAGAAAACTCGCGAAGCTCGAGACATCGACATTCGCCGTCGCCGCCAACTTGGTGGTCCAAGCCTTCCAAGCCTCCGGCTGATGCACGATCAGCGCCTTGTCGGGCCGGAAGGTGGGGTACATCCTGGTCTTCAATACGCTTTTGGCCAAAGCTTCGTGGTACTCCAGGCCATCGGCGGGGTCGTCGGTGGTACACACCGCCCGCACGTCGAACTTCTGGGTGATGCCCCAGGCCGTCAGGCTACCGGCGAGTTGCTCATTGGCCCGGTGCCAAATGCTTTCGGCGCTGTTTTCGTCCAACAAATCGGTGATTCCGAAGTAGCGCGCGAGTTCCAAATGCGTCCAATGATAGAGCGGGTTGCGTAGCGTTTGCGGCACCGTGCGGGCAAAGGCCTGAAACTTCTCGCGTGGCGTCGCGTCGCCGGTGCAGAAGCGCTCGGCGATGCCGTTGGCGCGCATGGCCCGCCACTTGTAATGGTCCCCTTGGAGCCAGATCTCAAAAAGGTTGGCAAATCGCCGGTCCTCAGCCAAATCCTTCGGCGGCAAGTGACAGTGGTAGTCGAGAATCGGCTCATTCTCGGCGTAATCGTGAAAAAGGCGCTTGGCGGCGACCGTCTCAAGGAGGAAGTCAGGATGAATGAAAGGCATCGGCATCCATCATGCTACCGCGACCAGTCATGATGCCCTCGACGAAGCCACCATAGACTTCTCGTCGGCTGATCGTACAATGGCGAATGTATGTCAGCCACTTACTCTGTAGCCGTGCAAGGTAGTGGCGTCGCGGCCTCCTGCGCCCAGTTCCTCTTGCTGTCGGCGGGCGTCGATGTCGTGGCTCACCCGCTGGATCGGCCTCGCGTTCCCGGTCTCATGCTGAGCCCCGCCACGCAGACGCTGCTGGCGGACGTTTTTGCCCAAAAC
>JAYVUQ010000273.1:0-3048 GCA_043787785.1 Bryobacteraceae bacterium | reverse complement strand
GCGGAGCGCTCCGACCGGCCGAGTTCGAGCCCCTGCGCGCGCATCGAGCCGCTTTCGAGCGCCCGCAGAATCGCTCGGCTGCTCATTTGGCGGAGCGTCGCCAAGGTAGGCACGCGGGGGATATTTGACGCCTCGTGGCAGGTCGCGCATCGCTGGCGAAAGACACCCGCCGCTAGTTCATCCTCGGCTCCCGCCGCTATTTGGCTAGCCCACACGACGGCGACCAGCCACAGGATCGCCAGCCTCCAAACTCTCTGAATCGGATGGCTGTTCATCGCATATCCCCCAGATCAAGATCATACCGGATACAGCGACAAGGGGGTTAAGGACTTCCCGTCAACCCTTGGATTGGTCTATCGAAAAATGTACCACCCCGTGCATGCCCGTGGATGGCCCTGTTTCCCCATTGAGCTTTGTCGCCTCTTGCCGTGCGGTCGGCGTCGATGTCTATACCTGGTTCCGCGATATCCTGACATGGATCGCCCAGGGCCATCCCGTCAATCGCCTCCGCTAACTCCTGCCCCACTGCTGGTCGCCCGCCCCACTCCCGGCCTGACCTTCCCCTTGGGGAATGAAAGTGTCTGAAACTCGGGCCGGCAATGGCAATAAGCGGATGCGAGCACCCAATTGGATGGTGCGCGGGAAGTTGAGTTGAGGGTAAGTCGGACTCGCCCCGCATCCCGGGTATCGTAGCCTAATTCACCACGTTAGCAGCCTTAACGACCGCGAGAGTGCCCGGTACCAACAATCACCAGCAATCACTCCCTCGAACTTTTGGGAGCGTGAGACTCGCTCCAGTAGTTACTTTTTTTCCGCCATTTCCAAAATCATCAGAAATGAGTTAGCGGGGCCTTTCCGGCTCGATTGAAAGGCGCCGGCCGTCGGACTGAGGTCATCTGATCGAATCGTCCCAAACACGCACAAACGCCCGGCGGAGAAGGCGACGGCCGCAGCTTCACCCGGCAGAAAAGATGCCGCTAGGGGTGCGCCGGTAGCCGTGAAAGTGGAATAGTAACTACCGTTCGGGCCGTTAAGCGTCGGTTGAACGGCATCATCGCTGACAGGTAAGTCCGAAGACGAGGTGGTACCCACAGCGACAAAGCCACCGGGACCGGCGACAATCCCTTGTCCGAACTCTCATCGACTTCCGCCCACATATTGGGCCGAGATAATTTCGGCGCCATCCGGAGAGAAATTGGCGACAAATGCTTTGGGCATTCCCGCAGAGTCGTTTCGCGATCCATTCAGGTCTCGCGAATTCGTGTTTCCGACGATGGAGACCACGCCGTAGGCATCGAGAGCGATGCCTGTGGCAGCGTCGGCACCGGAGCCGCCGAAGTAAGTTGAGAAAAAGGTGTCGCGGCCATCGGAACTCAGTTTGGCAAGGAAGGCATCACTGGCGGAAGAGCTCAAGGAGAGCCAGTGGCCGGTCGCCATTGGGTCGAACGCTAAGGCGGTAAGCGTCGGATTAAGCGGGAGGGTCGGTAAGGGCTTCACGCTCACTCCGCTATCGGCGCTTTGCTGGACCATGGGCGTGAGAAATGCATCTGCGTCCGGTTCCAGTTAACACCCTGGTTCGAACTGGTGTACAGCATTCCATTGGAGATTCCGTTGAGGAAGCCGCTTTTGGTGGGATGTGCAATTACCTTGCGAAAGTTAAGTTGCGTGATGAGCACCCAGAACTCTCCGGCATTGGTGCTCTTGAGCACGCCGGCGTTTGACGCGGCATAGATCAACTTGGGATTCGCCGGATCCAGAGCCGGCTTAGTCTGAAAGTTCCCGCCGGTGGATCGGGTCCAGCTATCACCCCCGTCACGACTGAAATAGAGGGCATTGGTGCCGGCCGCATGAACATTTTGGGATTTGGAAGGGTCGAACGTCACGTCGTCGAAGTCGACCTCGGGCAGAGCCTTCCAAGTCGCACCGCCATCTCGGGTCACGTACGGAACTAAAGTGTTAAACCTCCCCCGGGTGAAGACCAAGACATGCCGGGCGTTGGTGGGGTCGACCACGGTGCGGAACGAGACTTTCGCCGCCAGGAATGAGGTCCAGGAGGCTCCGCCATCTCGACTTTGAAATACTCCGCCAAGTTGAGAAAAGGGGTTGCCCAAGCCGGCGGCATAAAGCACGGAAGGTGTGGAGGGGTCGCTGGCAATGTCCCAGACAGAGAGGCTTTCCAGGCCATCCTCGGCGGCGGTCCAAGTGCGCCCCGCATCCTTGGTTCGAAATAGGCGCCGAGACGATTTTGTGGCTGGACGCCGGGTCCACGCGTAGCGCGATCGAGGGTGGACCCGGTGAGATAGATCTCTCCCTTTTGGTTCATAGCCATGGCCGAAACTCTATCGTTGAGGGCCTTGGTGAATCGATACCGATGGAGCGATTGTCCCGCCAACACGGCTGCTCGAAAATCAGGCGCGCGCCATCTTTGTCACGAGATTGAACCCGCTCGGAACGGCGCTGAGCTACTCATCTTACCTTGTCTATCGTGGAAACGTCAGGCTGAGGATTTAGTCAAAAAGAGTAAGGGGCAACCCCCCGCATCTTGGGTATCGAGATAATTGTGAGGCAGTCTAACATGTTAGCGACTTCAGGATGCGGTGAGGCCCGACGTCACGGCATTTTGGATGGGATGGGTGGCCACGGTCATGCCGGTGCGCGCGAGGGTGGCGGTGCCGGAGAATACTCATCGCGATGTCCAAGCTTCGGCCTAAGGCTGCGATTCGGGCGTAAGAAGGCTGCAAACTGGGCGTTCCCAAACTTTCCCCGCTGCCAACCCGCCTTTAAAAATGAGAGACACGCCCGCGTTCGGCGGTCATCGGTGCGTCACCGAAGGCGCGGCAAAAGATTCCGCTGCCGCGGCAAAATTGGGCTGGGCTAAGGCCGCTTCTTCTTCAGGCGGGCGATGTCCTTATCGATTTCCGATGTGGAGTTTTGGGGCCCGGGGCTGACGGTCTGGTTGGTGCCGAAGTTGGTGCCGGGAGTAAAGGCTCCACTGGTGCCAAAGTTATTTCCAGGATTCACTGGGCCCTGGTCGGTGTCTGGCTCGAT
>JAYVUQ010000272.1:0-7340 GCA_043787785.1 Bryobacteraceae bacterium | reverse complement strand
AACGGCCACCGTCCCAACCAATCGGAGCCCGTCACACCCGCCTTCTGGATCGATGGACAGAAGATCCAGCAGTGGACAGTGGACGCTACGGATCTCGAAGGGCAAATTGTCGAAGTCCGCGTCCCGGTGAAGGCCGGCGAGCACTTACTCTCCATGTCCTATCTGCGCAATTACCATGGCCTGCCCGCGCAATACAAAGGCCCGGAGCCTTCCACCCGCAAAGCGGAGCCACTCATCGGCACGCGCGGCAAGTTGACCGAAAAGGACATCGAGACACTTCGTAAGTACGGCACCAAGATTAAGACCGATCGCATCGAGACCCGCATCGACAATCGCTGGGAGTCACTCGATATCGGCGGGCCCTTTAACCAGAACCCCGGCCCGGCCAACGAGAGCCTCGCCCGCATTTTTGTCTGCCCCGCTAAGGACGCCGCCTGCGCGCGCACCATCGTCGCCAGCTTTGCGGCGCGCGCCTTCCGCCGGCCCGTGTCGCCGGCTGAGGTGAATGAGTTTGCCGGCTTCTACACGCTCACCCGTAAGCAGGGCGACTCGTTTGAAGAAGGCATTGCGACGGCGCTGGAAGCGATCCTGGTGTCGCCTCATTTTCTATTTCGTGTTGAGCGTACCCCGGCCGTGAAAACAGCGATGGGTGACGCGCCGGTGAACGGCTATGAGTTAGCCTCGCGCCTCTCTTACTTCCTGTGGAGCAGCACGCCCGATGCCGAGTTACTCCGCCTGGCGGCCGGTGATCAGTTACGGCGGCCGGCCGTCTTGAATGCGCAGGTACAGCGGATGTTGCGCGATCCTAAGTCGCATGCGCTGGTGGAGAATTTTGCCGGCCAATGGCTACAATTTAAGAACATCGACGTCATGAAGCCAGACCCGGAACGCTTCAAGGATTTCGACGAGAGTCTGCGTTACTCCATGCGGCGCGAAACCGAGCTCTTCCTGGGCAACGTTATGGGCCAGGACGGCAGCGTTCTCGATATCCTCGACGCCGACTATACCTTCATGAACGAGCGGCTGGCGAGGTTCTATGGCTTACTGGGCATCACGGGGCCCGAATTCCGGCGCGTCGACATGAGTAAGAATCAGCGTGGTGGCGGTATTCTGGCCCAGGCCAGCATTCTGACAATTTCGTCTTACTCGACAAGAACTTCGCCAGTGCTGCGCGGTAAGTGGATTTTGGAGAACTTACTCAACGCTCCTCCGCCTCCGCCTCCGCCCTCTGTGCCGGCGCTTGACGATACCAAGGTAGGCGAATCGGCTTCGCTTCGCCAGCAGATGGAAGCGCATCGCAAGAGCCCCGCTTGCGCCAGTTGCCACTCCCGCATGGATCCTTTGGGCTTTGGCCTCGAGAACTTTGACGCGGTCGGTGCCTGGCGCGAACTGGATGGCAAGATCCCGGTGGATGCGTCCGGAGCTTTGCCCGGCAATCGGATCTTTCATGGTCCGGTGGAGCTGAAGAAGTTACTCAAGGACGAGCGGGCCGCGTTTGTTCGCGGCATGACCGACAAGTTACTCACTTACGCGCTCGGCCGCGGGCTTGAGCGTTACGACCGCGCTTTGGTGGCGTCCATTGCGGATCGGCTCCCTGCGCATAATTATCGGTTTTCGCAGTTAGTTAACGACATCGTCAATAGTTATCCCTTCCAGATGCGCCGAAACGGCGTAGTGCTGGCACAAGCAGGCAAACCATGAACTACATTACCGGCAAATATCTCTCGCGACGCGCGTTGATCGGGGGCGCCATCTCGCTGCCACTGCTGGATGCGATGCGGCCCGCCATGGCGGCCCCGGCTAAGAGCGGCGCAGCCGCCCAACGCGTTGCCGTCGTGTACGTGCCCAACGGCATCATCATGAACCAATGGACGCCTACCGGTACCGGCGCCGACTTTACCTTTTCCCGCATCCTGAAGCCATTGGAGCCATTTAAGAGCGATATCAATATCATCGGCAACCTGGCTAATCCCACCGCGAATCAGGGCAAAGGCGGAGGCCATGCCAAAGCCTCCGGCAGCTTTCTTTCCGCCGCGCAGCCAAAGTACACGATGGGTGCCGATGTCCACGCCGGCCTCACCTTCGATCAGGTAGCGGCCAAAACGTTTGCCTCCGAAACCCGCGTTGCTTCCTTGCAGCTAGGCTGCGAAGACTCGCGCATGGTGGGTAACTGCGACACCGGGTCCAGTTGCGCCTACACCAATAGTATTTCCTGGAAGGACGCCGACACGCCGATGATGGTGGAGGTGAATCCGCGCTCCGTGTTTGAGCGGTTGTTCGGCAACATCGACCCCAGCCTGTCGCCCGAAGTGCGTGCCCGCCGCGCTCTTTATCGCCGCAGCATTCTGGACCGCTCGCGCGAAAGCACGCAACAATTGGTATCCACCTTAGGTGCCACTGATCGCCGCAAGATCGACGAGTATCTCAATTCCATCCGCGAAGTAGAGAAGCGCATTGAGTTATCGGAGAAAGACAACGAAGTGCCGCCCGTGGACAAGCCGTCCGGCATTCCGTTTCAATTCGCCGAGTATGTCAAGCTGATGTTCGACTTACAGGCCATCGCCTTCCAGTCGGACCTAACCCGCGTATCCACTATGATGATCGGCCGCGAAGGCAGCGTCCGCACTTACCCTGAAATCGGCGTGCCGGACCCCCACCATCCACTCACTCATCACCGTGGCCACCCTGACTTCATCGAGAAAGTCACCAAGATTAACTGCTTCCACGTCGAGCTCTTCGCTTACTTCCTGAACAAGTTAAAGTCGACCCCCGACGGCGACGGCAGCTTACTGGATCATTCCACCATCCTTTACGGTGGCGCGATCAGCGATGGCAATCAACACTCCTACGTGAACCTGCCCCTGCTGGTTGCCGGTCGCGCCGGGGGCCAAAAAGGTGGCCGCTTTGTAATGGCGCCGGAGAGGACCCCGGTGTCCAATCTCTTCGTCAACATGCTCGACCGTGTGGGCGTGCCGACCGAGCAGTTCGGCGATAGCACCGGCCGTCTTGACCTGAACGCTTAACCGGCGGGCACCTGCGATCCGCTGTAATATCGCGTCATGTAAATATTTGTTGCGGGTTTGGTAAACAAAATGCCACTGAATTGCGTCTAACGCTTATTAAGGAGCATTATGGTCCGCGTCGCCGTTTACCTTTTCGCGGTGATCCTCGGCAGTTGTGAACGACCGCTCCCGGTGGTGAAGGCGACCGCCCCCGCGCCAATCGCCACCAACAGTAAAGCGATCCGGGCTACGGGGTTGGTTCGCGCCGTGAAAGTATCTTCCATTCAGGTGCCCCAAATTGCCGGCCAAGGCGGACGGCTGACGTTGGTGCGGTTGGTCCCCAATGGCACATATGTGAAAGAGGGCGACACGCTGGCAGAGTTCGACCGTACCAAGCAACTCGACGACGCGCTCGAAGCCGAGGCGAAATTCGACGACCTCGGGCATCAAGTCCGGCAGAAAATTGCCGCCAATCGCAGTGAGGCCGAAAAGCGCCTTTCGGAACAAAAACAAGCCGAGGCCGACCAGGCGAAGGCGGAAATTCAGTTGAAGAAGGGTCCGATTTTGAGCGACATCGACCGGGCGAAGAACCAGGCCAAGGCCGATAGTGCGCGGGCCCGGGTGGAGAGTTTACAGAAGATTCATGGCCATCGCACCAAGGTGGAAGCGGCGGCTTTGCGCATCACCGAACTGCAGCAGGACCGGCAGAAAGTGGCGCTGGAGCGAGCCAAGTCAAACGCGGAAAAGCTGGTGGTGAAGGCGCCGCTGGCCGGCATGGTGGCGCTCGAAAATATCTGGCGCGGGGGCTCCATGGGCCACGCTCAGGAAGGCGACCAGTTGTGGAACGGGCAGCCGATGCTGAAACTGTTTGACCCTTCAGAGATGGAGGTCCACGCGCAAATCGGCGAGCCGGACGGTGCCGTGCTACGACCCGGAGCCAAGGCGCGGGTCCGTTTGGATGCGTACCCGGAGGTGGAATTCGAAGGCCGTTTTGAGTCGGCTAGCCCGGTGGCTTCGTCGGCCTTGGGCAGCCCGATCAAGAACTTTGCGGCCCGGTTCCGGCTGGTCGGCAAGGATCCGCGCTTGTTACCCGATCTTTCCGCGGCGGTGGTAATTGAATGAAAAAGATCCTGCTGACATTGGCGGTTCTGGGCGCGGCGGGCTTTGGGGCTTGGCGCTATCTGACGGTGCAAGCCAAGGACGACTTGCCGACGGCGCCCGTCCGCCACGGCGAATTTTCGGTGATCATTCGCTGCCGCGGCGAGCTAAAAGCCCGGCATTCGGTGCAAGTGATCGCGCCGGTAAATGTGCCCGAACTACGGCTGGTTTGGCTGGCGCCGACGGGCGCGCCCATCAAGGCTGGCGACCCGGTAATCCGGTTCGACCCTTCGAGTGCGCAACAGCAACTGAAGGAGAAAGAGGCCGGCCTTAAACAAGCGCAAGCTGGACTGGACCAAGTGATTGCCGAAGCCGCCCTGGCGACGGAGCAGGATCGGGTGGAGACCACGCAATCGAAGTATCAGGTGGAGCGCGCCAAGCTTGAAGTATCGAAGCAAGAGATTGTCAGCCGCCTGCAAGGCGAAGAAGCGCAAGTGGACTTAGGGCTGGCAGAGAAGAAGTATCAGGTGCAGGAAGCGAAGAATAACTTCAACCAGGTCTCAAACAAAGCCAAGCTGGCGTCGCTGAAGAGGCAGCGGGACAAAGCGGCCGACGAGGTCGCTTTAACTAAGTCGCGCTTGGAGCGCATGGAGGTGAGGGCGCCACTTACTGGAGTGGTGGTTTACTTACCCAATTACTCGCAGGGTTGGATGAATGCCAAGCCATTCAAGGTAGGAGACCAGGTATGGCCAGGAGGTGTGGTTGCCGAAATTCCCGATCTCGCCACTCTCGAAATGGAGGGCAAGGTAGAAGAGATCGACCGGGGCAAGATCCGCGTCGATCAGGAGGTGCGGATTCGCATTGACGCTTTGCCAGAGAGCACCTTTACCGCCCGCCTGACGCAGATGTCACCGCTGACCGAGATGGGCTTTGAATGGCCACCGACACGCAGCTTTCGTGGTTTCGCGCATATCGAAAAGCCGGATGCCCGCTTGCGGCCCGGGATGAATGGGCGCATGGACGTGGTGCTGAATAAATTGCCGGAAGCGCTGAGTGTGCCGGCGAAGGCCATCTTCACCCGGCGCGGTAAGCCGATTGTCTATGTGGTGCAGCCCCAGGGCGGCTACGCGGCGCAAGAAATAGAGGTGTTGGCCCGCAACCCCGACGAGGTGGCGATCAAGGGAATTGCCGCTGGAAGCAAGGTGGCACTCGCGGAGCCGGTGCTGGAGCAGAAGGCCCCCTCATGAAGCAACTGCGCTGGATTACGATCTTACTCGCGCTGCTGCCCGCCGCGGGTTATTTTGCTTATCGCCAGTTAGGCCCCAACTTGACGCAAGTAAGTGCGGCTCCAGATATTCCGATGACTACGGTGAAGCGCGGCGACGTTACATTTAATGTAAATGCTCTGGGCGAACTGCAGGGCGGCGCGACGGAGATGCTGACGGTGCCGATGACCGGCAGCGGCAGTACAGCGATCACCTTTCTGCGCCAAAGCGGCGAGTTAGTCAAGAAAGGCGATGTGGTTGTGAAGCTGGATACGACTGAGCAGGACTTCAAACTGCGGGAAGCGGAAGCGGACCTGGCCGAAGCGGAACAGCAAGTGATTCAGGCTAAGGCCGAAAGCGACGCTCGCATTGAAGAGATCCGCTACCAGTTACTGCAGGCGCGGGCCGACGTGAAGGTGGCGGAACTAGAAGCGAAGCGCAACGAGATTCTGCCGCGCTTAACAGCCCGCCAAAATGAACTAGCCGTGGAGGCGGCGCGCGACCGTTTGACGAAGCTGGAAAGCGACCTCGAAAACCGCCGCAAGACGGCCATCACCGGGGTGGCGATTCAGGAAACGGCGCAGGCGCGGGCCAAGGTTCGCGCCGATACGGCCCGCAAAAATATCGAGTCGATGACCCTCGCAGCCAAGACGAGCGGCTATGTGGCGTTGCAGTCGAACGACGAGGGCAACTTCCGCTGGGGCATGTATCTGCCGCCTTACCAGATTGGCGATCAGGCGCGGCCAGGCAAGGGCGTGGCGCTGATCCCGAATATGAAGAGCTGGGAAGGGTCGGCGAACATTGGCGAACTGGACCGCGGACACTTGGCGGAAGGGCAGAAGGCCGAGGTGGAAGTAGTGGCCATGCCGGGGCGCAAGTTCGCCGGGCAGATCAAGTCGCTCGGCGGTACGACGGGGCCGCCCTGGGAACGCCGTTTTGAATGCCGCATTGCGCTGGCGCAGCCTGATCCGCAATTGCGGCCCGGCATGAGCGCGCGCTTCCGCATTGTTACGGGCATGCTGCCCAACGCGATCTGGGTGCCGTCGCAAGCTCTTTTTGAAGCTGACGGCCGTAAGTTCGTCTACCTGCGCACGCCCACGGGCTTTGTGCCCCAGGATGTGAAGTTAGAGCGCCGCAGCGAAAGCCAGGTGGTGGTGACCGGTTTGCGGGAGGGGCAAGAAGTGGCGCTGGCCAATCCCGGTGACTTAGCAAGGAAGAGTAACAAGAAGAGTAGCGCGCTGCAGGCCTTGCCTCAATGATTTCCGACATTAGCCAGGCCTGCGACAACTTACGCGCGCAGAAGACGCGCACCCTCCTCACCGCGCTGGGCATTATCTTTGGCGTCGGCTCCGTCATCGGCATGCTCTCCATCGGAGCGGGGGCGCGGGAGGAGAGCCTGCGTTTTATTGAGCAATTGGGCGTGCGCAACGTGCTGATCGACTCGCGGAGCGCCACCAGCGAAGAGGATCTACAGCAGCGCCGCCGCAGTTCGCCCGGACTGACCGAGCGCGACGTGCGCATCCTCGAAGCGAACATCGACTCGCTGGAGACTCTATCGGCACGCCGTTCGCTGCATCCGGCGCGCGTGTTGCCCAAGCCCTCGGCCGATGTGCCGGAGTTACTTGGCGTAAGGCCGTCCTATAGCGTGATTCATAACTTGCGCCCGGTGGAAGGCGCGTTCTTCAGCGCTGCGCAGGACGAGGCGAGTGCGGCGGTGTGCGTCCTGGGGCAGTCAGCGAAGGTGAGCTTGTTGGGCTATGGTCCGGCGATCGGCAAGCACATCAAGTTGAATGATTCGTGGCTCGAAGTGGTGGGTGTGTTGGCAGAGAGCGTCCCCTCTACGTCCGGCAAAGGCGCTGGCGGCAAGATGGAAGACTTGAACAATATCGTCTATGTGCCGCTGAATAGTTTCCAGTACCGGTTCTGGGACATGAGTAGTTACTTGAAGGATCCGCTCGATGGCATTGACTTACGT
>JAYVUQ010000271.1:0-19572 GCA_043787785.1 Bryobacteraceae bacterium | reverse complement strand
ACGGCTTCGGGAATCATGGGCATGTAGATAATTGACCGGTCACCGGCCACATAGCCGCGTGCTTTGAGTACGCTCGCGAAACGCACCACGAGGCGATGGAGTTCGCCGTAGGTGATCAGGCGCTCGTCGCCGGGCTCGCCTTCAAAGGCGATGGCGATTTTTTCAGCCCGGCCAGCGGCCAAATGGCGATCGAGGCAGTTGTAGCTCGCGTTGAGTTCGCCTTCGGGAAACCACTTGGCGAAAGGCGGTTGCCAATCGAGTACGGTTTGGAAGGGCGTGAACCAGGCGAGTTCCTGGCGGGCCAAGTCGCCCCAAAATTGGTCCGGTTCATTGGCGGCGCGGGCCCAAAGCTCGCGGTAGGCATCCATTCCGGAGACGTGCGCTTGCGCAGCGAAGGAAGCTGGGGGCGCAAAAACGTGTTCGTTGCTCATCTCAGGTTATTATGATCGAAAGCACATGAAACCTGTAAAGCCCAAAGACCAACAAGCCCTCGTCGGCCGATTGATGGATGCCTGCGGTGGCGCTTACCAGCCGAAACAACGGCGGAAGCACTACATTACGGGCCCCCAATGGGCGGCGTCCTATGAGGGCCACGCCCTCTTTCACGCGCCCACGCGCCAACCGGTGCCGTTTGAGACGGTGATTGCGGAGTATGAAAAGATCGGCATTGGGCACTGGTGTACGCACGACACCGACGTGCTTTCTTACGATGAGGTTGGCAAAGACGCGCAATGGGAGACGGTGGGGCGCATCCAAGGCTCGCTGAAGAAGCATGGCCTGAAGTGCTCCATGGTGACCACCGAGACATTTCACCATGCCGTCTTCGCGAGCGGCCCGGCTTCTGAGTCTCCCGAGGTGCGCGAGTATGCGAAGTTCCGCATGGCCAATACGGTCGAGATCGGCCATGAGTTAGGCGCGGAGTTTGCCGTCTATTGGCCGGGATCGTTGGGCTATTTCACCCAAGGCGCAGTGGAAGAGACGCAAACGCTGGCTTGGTACGCCGAGGGTATGAACTACGCTTGCGAAGCCGATATCCGCATCGCGAAAGCGAAGGGCCGTCCGACGCTGAAGCATTGCATGGAAGCGAAGCCCTTTGAGCCGCAGGGCGAGATCCTGCTGCCGACTTCCGACGCTATGCTGACTTGGATTAACTCAGGATTGCTGACTCATCCGGAGATGGTGGGCCTGAACCCCGAGTATCTGCACGAATTGATGTGGGGTGGCGCTCCCCGCGCGGCTTTGGCCCGGGCCTTGATGGCCGGCAAGCTGTGGCACTTCGACATCAACGACGGCTATCGGCTGAAGCACGACGTGGACATTGCGGTGGGTTTGGTGAATCCGCTGGATTGGTTGAATGTGCTGGTTCTGTTGCGCAGCCACGGCTACAATGGCCCTTTCAATCTCGATTTCAAGCCACCGCGCACCACGTCCAACTGGGGCGTTTTCGCCATCAGTTTCCCTACCGCGGTGGACCGGTTTATTACGTTGTGGGAAATGGCCGGCGAGTTGCTGGCCGATAAAGTGATGCAGCAAGCCTCGGCGGCCCTGCGCGCCGGTGGAGGGCCCTGCGATCCGCGGGATGCCGTAGCTATCTTTGAGGCCAATAAAGAGCTACTCAACTTACATGAGTTGATCGCCCATCGCATCTTCCAGTTGTTAGTCGGTGCCCATCGTGGCCGGACTTACTCGACGAAGAAGAAATGAGCCGGGCTCGAGGTACCCATCCAGCCGGTGAGCGCATTGCCCGCTCACGGCGTGCGCGGCTGGATGGTAGCGAACCGGCCTGGGGCGCAAGAGAGGGAGTGCTGATGCGACTGCTGACGTTATTACTGCTGGCGATGCCGGTGATGGCCGAGGAGTGGACCGTGTTTCGGATGGGTCCGTTTGAGGTGGTAACGCAGGGGCAGCCGAATAGCGCGCGAGCGGTGCTGAACCATGTGGAGCAGTTGCGGCATACGTTGGGGGGGACGCTGGGCCAGGCGGAGTTGAAGTCGCGGTGGCCGGTGCGGATTACGGTGGGCGGCAAAGTGACTACGGATTTGGTGATCGATCGCGACGCGTATACGGCGACGATTGCGAAGAATGCGCCGGTGCCGGACCAGTGGAACCGGGCGCTGGCGGGGATCTTTCTGAACGACGGCGTGGCGCGGATGCCGGAGAAGTTTGAACTGGGGCTGGTGGAATTTTTCAGTACATTGAATGTCGAAGGCGTGCGGGTGATTGGAGGGGCGAAGCCGCCGTCGGCTGGGCTGGATTGGGCACGGGTGCATTTGCTGATGGTGAGCGACAAGTACCGCGGCCGGCTGCGGACGTTGTTATTCAATTTGCAGAAGGGGAATGCGCTGGAGCCATCTTACAAAAATTCCTTTGAGCGGACGGAGGCGGAGATTGAGGTGGAGGCAAAGGCTTGGCTGGCGGCGGGAAATTTTCCGACGACGGCGTTGAATGCGAAAGCGATTGCGCCGGAGCGGGATTTTCTGGCGCGGCCTTGGAATCCTTTGAAGAAGGTAGAGTCGGCGATGGATGCGTTTGACCGGGGGGATTATGCGGGGGCGGTGCGGATTAAACCGGATTGGCCGGCGGCGAAGGTGAAGTGGGCGGCGGGGTCAGCGGAGCCGGATAAGACACGGTTGTTGCGGGAGGCGGCGACGGAGGCGCAGCGGAATCCGGAGTATTGGCGGATGTTGGCGGAAACGTTGGCCGAGGCGAAGCAGTATAGCGAGGCTTACAAGGCTTGGGGCGCGGCGGAGCGGGCGTCGCGCAATGAGGAGGAGCGGGCGCGGATGCGGATTGCGCGGCTGGCGCTGGAGAATGCGAAGCTCGACTTTGAGGATGGGGAGCGGCAGCGGAAAAAGGATGAAGAGGCGCGGGACTTAGAGCGAATTAAGAACGATTCATTGCGGAGTATCCGGGAGGCGGAGGCGAAGGCGAATGAGAGTTTGGGGGGCGGGGAGAGCGTGAAGCCGGTGCCTTGGTGGGAGGGGGATAAGAACGAAAAGACCGTGGCGGGCGATTTGGTGCGGGTGGATTGTGGGCAGGGCCGGATGACGTTGGTGCTGCGGGAGGCGGGGAAGCTGTGGCGGGTGATGTTGCCGGCGGATGCGGGGAAGTTGAAGGTGCGAGGCGAGGGCGGGACGACGTTTGTCTGCGGGGCGGTGGCGAAGCCGGTGGGGATGAGGGTCGTTTATAAAGTACCGCCGAAGGGAGTGCAGGGTACACTCGGGGAGGCCGTGGCGGTGGAATTTGCGAAGTAGGCGCGGGTAGGAAATTATGCGGAATCGTTGGATCGTGTTGGGGCTGTTTTATCTGTCTTCGGTGTTGAACTACCTGGATCGATCAGTGATGGCGGCGTTGTCGCCGATGCTGCGGCAGGAATTGGGTTTTGACCTGACGGATTACGGCTGGTTGCAGGGCGTATTTTCCGCGTTCTATGCGTTTTCGGCGCCGGTGGCGGGGCTGATGGTGGACCGGTATGGGTTGACGATTGCGACGGTGACGGCGGTGGGGTTTTGGTCCTTGGCGGGGATGGCGCGCGGACTGGTGGGCAGCTTTGGGGGATTGATGGCGACGCATACGCTGATGGGCGTGGGCGAGTCGGCTGGGATCCCGTCGACGGCGAAGGCATCGCACCGGTATTTGAAGGCGGATGAGCGGGCGTATGGTCCGGCGATGAGCCAGATTGGGTTGTGTATCGGAGCGATTGCGGCACCGACATTGTTCACTTGGATCGCGGTGACTGGGGGGTGGCGGTGGGCGTTTCTGGTGCCCGGGGCGTTGGGGTTGCTGTGGATACCGTTGTGGCTGTGGACGGCGAAGAATTCTTATGTTCCCGAAGGCGATCCGGAAACGGTGGTGACGAAGGTAACCGAAAAGGAGATGTTGCGCGATCCGTTTTTGTGGGGCATGGCGGTGGGGAATTTCTTTTCGATGGCGACGTTTTCACTGTGGACAGTGTGGACGACCGAGTATTTCGTCAAGACTTTCGATTTGAAGTTGACGACTGCGAACTATAACTACGCTTGGGTGCCGCAGGTGGTGGCGGGTTGTGGCGCATTGGCGGGGGCGTGGTTTTCGAAGCGGCTGGTGAATGGCGGGATGATGCCGTTCGACGCGCGGCGACGGACATGTTTCTTTGCGGCGTTCTTCATGATGACGACCGGCTTGGTGCCTTTGGCTACCACTCCGCTGGTAGCCATGGTGCTGATTTCGGTAAGTTTTTTTGCGGCTTCGGTGTGGGGCGTGAACTACTACACGCTGCCGGTGGATGTTTATGGGCAGGGACGGACGGGCTTTGCGGTGTCGTTTTTGACGGCTTCGTTTGGGGTGTTTGTGTTGGTGGTGTCGCCGATGATCGGGGCGATTGCGAAGCGGCAGGGCTTTGCGGTGGTGTGCTACGCCTTCGCCTTCTTCCCGTTGATCGGGTATGGAGCGATGGAGGTGGGGAGGCGTTATCGTGCGGCAGCGTCTTAAACGCTGGTGGTGCGGGTTATTGGGGAAGGACCCGGACGGCGTGGTGGTGGCTTGCGATGACGACTTGCTAGAGGAGATGCGGCGTTTGGTGCCGGGGCGGCGGGTGTTGCGCTATGGCGCGCAATCGTTGCGACCCTACCGGGTGGCGCAGGTGGCGGTGCGGCTGGATGGGGACCGCGGCATGCTGTGGAGAGCACTTTGGCTCGGGCCGGTGTTGGCTTTTCATCCGAATGGGGAGTGCCATCAGTTGAGTTGGCGATGTCCGGTGGCTTCGTGGCTATTTGTTCAGGGAGTGCCGCTCGACCGGATATGGTTGCGGCCTTGGTGGGTGTTTTGGGGTGGGGAAGAATCTGTGCGGCCGCTCGACGTGGAGGTTTTTGAGGGGAAGGCGAGGGGTTTGAAGCGGGTGGGGGTTTTGACGCCTTATCTGCCTTATCCGTTGGCGCATGGAGGGGCGGTGCGGATCTTCAATTTGTTGCGGGAAGGAGCGCGGGAGTTCGACATTACGCTGTTTGCGTTTGTGGAAGACGAGGAAGTGCGGCTGGACGCGCTGACGGAGTTTTGCGCGAAGGTGGTGTTGGTGCGCAAGCCACGGTACCGGGAGCCGCGTTGGTCGAGCTATCTGCCGCCGGAGGTGGAGGAGTATGAATCGCCGGCGATGCGGCGGGGGCTGGCCGAGAATCCGGTGGAGCTGTTGCAGGTTGAATTTACGCAGTTGGCGCGGTATCACGGGCAGGTGCTGGTGGAGCACGATGTGACTTTTGACTTGCAGCGGCAGGTAGAGGCGCGTGCGCCGGGTTGGGGGACTTGGTGGAACCGGTGGCGCTGGGAACAGTTTGAGCGAGACGCAGTTGGGCGCTATCGGGCGGCGGTGGTGATGTCGGAGAAGGACCGGGAGTTATTGGGCACCGGGACGGTGATACCGAACGGAGTGGATTTGGACCGGTATCAGCCGCGGCCGGAGCCGGCTGGCCGGAAGCTGCTGTTTATTGGGTCTTTTCGGCATTTTCCGAATGTGACGGGGTTGCGGTGGTTTTTGGATGAGGTTTGGGAGCTGTTGAAGGATGTTGAGTTGGAGGTGGTGGCGGGGCCGGGGGCAGCTTGGCACTGGGCGATGCCGGAAATGGCGCGGGTGCGGCGGCACGATTTTGTGGAGGATGTACGGCCGTTGTATGAGCGGGCGAATGTGGTGATTGTGCCGACGCTGGTATCGGCGGGAACGAATGTGAAGGTGTTGGAAGCGATGGCGATGGAGCGGGCGGTGGTGTCGACGCCTTCTGGCGCGGGTGGATTGGGGCTCGAACACGGGAAGCAAATCTGGGTGGGGGAGAGCGCGGCGGAGTTTGCGGAGGGGATATTGGCGTTGTTGGCCGACGGGGACCGGCGGCGGGCGATGGCGGTGGAAGGCCGACGGATGGCGGAGTGGGAGTTCGGATGGCGGGCGATGGGGGAGAAACAGGCGGAGTTATGGAAGAGCTTGTAATTCGCGAGGGCCGGGCGGAGGATTTGGCGGGAGTGGCGGCGGTGCAGGCCGAGTCTCCGGAGGCACCGGCGTGGCGGGTGGAGGAGTATCTGACGTATCAGTTGGATGTGGCGGAGCGAGGCGGGGAAATCGTGGGATTTTTGGCCACCCGGCGGCTGGTGGAGGGGGAAGCCGAGGTGCTAAATGTGGCGGTGGCTTTGAGCGCGAGGCGGCAGGGGGTGGCGCGGCGGCTGCTGAGGCTGGCGATGGAGCGCTGGCCGGGGGCGTGGTACCTGGAGGTGCGGGAGACGAATGCGGGGGCACGAGTGTGTTACCAAGAATTGGGGTTTCGGGAGGCAGGAAAGAGACCGGGGTACTACCATTCTGGAAATGGAAATTCATCTGAAGGGGGTATTGTCATGGAGTGGCATAGGTGATAATCTGAGGGTCCTGATGGCCGTTCGGTGACCATCGGTAAGGTCCGTTTGATCGAGAAAATGATCAATTACACCCCCACCGAGCCCGCCCTTGAATCCGCGTTCCGCGGCGAAACTACAAACTTATTCATTGCTTCGGCGCGTGATTTCGAAGGCGACCCGGCGTGGATTCCTCATTTAAGGAGAACCACCCTATGACAATGTCTTCTCAACAGGAAGATTTGAAAGCGCACCTGATGGCCACGGATGCGGAGTTCGCCAAATTGGCGACCCAGCATGCCCGTTACAAGCAGCAAGTGGCTGATTTGGAGGCCAAGGCGGAACTGACGTCCGCCGAAGAGTTGGAGGAGCATGAGCTCAAGAAGCTGAAGCTGCGATTGAAGGATGAAATGACGGCGATCCTGAGCCGTCATGCGGTGCCCGCTTAGTCCGCCGCCGAAGCTGTTTGGTGAACGCGGAGCCCGGCCCTGTGGCCGGGCTTTTCTTTTGCGGATCGAATTCGGATAGAATAACGACACTATGACTCGCTTTGTTCGCTTGTTGTGTCTTCTCATCGTCAACTCGGTCGGCCTTTGGGCCCAAGCCGTAAACGGGAGCCTGGTGGGCTCCGTCACGGATACCAGTAATGCCGCCGTCCCCAGCGCGAAAGTGACGCTGCTGGCGGTGAATACCGGTATTACGCAAACCACTACTTCGAACCAGAGTGGCAACTACTCGTTCGTGAATCTTCAGCCTGGGGTGTATAAGGTAGAGGTGGAACTGCAGGGGTTCCGCAAGGCCGTGCGCGAGCGCGTGGAAGTGCTGGTGAACTCAACCATCCGCGCGGATATGGAACTGGCGGCGGGCGCGGTGACGGAAGTCATCAACGTGACGGGCGAAGCGGCGCTGCTGCAGACGGATCGCGCCGATACCGGGCGCAAGATCGAAACGCGGGCGCTGGCCGACATGCCGCTCTCTTACAATCGCAATTTCCAAAGCTTGGTGAATCTGGTGCCCGGCGCGACGCGTTCGTTTCGCCCGCACTCCGAGTTTTTCAATGCGCAAGACTCACTATCGACGCGCGTGAATGGCCAATCGCGGCTCTCGAATAACGTGCAGTTGGAAGGTGTCGACAACAACCAACGCACGGGCTTGCTGACGGCAATGATTCCGCCGATTGAAGCTTTGCAGACGGTGGACGTGACGACTTCGAATTACGAGGCCGAACTCGGCCGGGCCGGTGGCGCGGTGACGAACGTGAACTTTAAGAGCGGCACCAATCAGATTCATGGCAGCGCGTTTGAGTTTAATCGCGTGAGCCGGTTGGGCGCGCGGAACTTTTTCGCGGCGACCAAGCCGGTGACGACGGTGAATCAATTCGGCTTTACCGTGGGCGGACCGCTGATCAAGAATAAGCTTTTCTACTTTGGCGACTATCAGGGAGTGCGAGACCGGCGCGGCGACGTCCATCGGGGCTTGATTCCGAACCTGGCCTTCCGCAACGGTGACTTAGCGGCGTCGCGCGGCGCGACCGTTTATGACCCGGCGAGTGGCACGGCGGAAGGCTTGAATCGCACTGCTTTTACCAACAACCAGATTCCGCTCTCGCGCATCAGCCCGATTAGCTTGCGGTTGATGCAGCTGATTCCAAACCCGACGAGCTTAAACGACACCATTAACTATGAGACGAGCACAGTGCGCAAAAAGGATACCAACGGCGGCGACGTGAAGGTGGACTATCAGTTCTCCGATGCGAATCGTCTGAGTGTCCGATTTAGCCAACAGAACTCCAGCATCTTCGATCCTCCGTTGTATGGCGTGAAGGGCGGGGGCTTCCGCGACTTTGCCGGCACGGGCATCCAGAAGGCCCAGAATGGGGCCGTAAACTACACGCGGGTGTGGTCGCCGACCCTGGTGATGGAAGTGCGCGCGGGCATCATGTACTACCGCAACAACGCGCAGAACGCGGATGCCGATTTGAAGACGGCCACGGAAGTGGGGATCCCGGGCGTGAATATCACGAATACGACGGGCGGTATTTCAAACATTATCATCAATGGCTTCAGTAACCCGACTTTGGGCTACTCGCCGAGCTTGCCGTGGTCTCGCGGTGAGACGAATTTGAACTTTATTGTCAATCTGACGAAGACGATCCGGAACCACACGGTGAAGTTCGGTGTGGACTACCGGCGCAATCGTGACGAGTTACTGCAAAACCAGACGTTTTCGCCGCGCGGCCGGTTTAATTTCACGGAAGGCACGACGGTCCTGGCCACTCGCAATGCGGCGGGACAAATTACGGGCGGCTCTTCCCAGAGCTATGCTAATTCGTTTGCGAGCTTCCTGCTGGATCAGCCGAATCAATTAGGCCGCGATTTGGGCTTGGTGTTTCCGACTTTCCTGCAGCGCCCCTGGTTTAGCTACATTCAGGATACCTGGCAGGTAAGTAAAAAACTCACTTTGAACTTAGGTCTTCGCCACGAGCTGTATCCGCCGCCGGTGCCGCGCGTTGCGGGCGGCTTCTCCAATTTCAACCCGTTTACCAATACGCTCACGATTGCCGGTGTGGGCAACAACCCGTTGAACCTCGGACGGAAAAACTATAAGACCAGCTTCGCCCCGCGTTTCGGCTTGTCCTATCGCTTCGATGACAAGACCGTCATCCGTGGAGGCTATGGCATCAGTTGGGTGCCCTTGGCCGATAACGGGTATGCCTTTAATTTCCCGGTGCGCGAGAATAATTCGTTCGCGGCGCTGAGCGCCTTCGTTCCCGCCGGTTCGATGCGGGTAGGATTCCCGGGCTTCACCCCCTTCCCGATTCCGGCAAACGGGATTATCACCAATGCGCCCAATTCGGTTTATAACTACATCCGGCCGGACGTTCGCGAGGCCTATGTGCAGAGCTGGAATATTGCCGTGCAACGGGCGCTGCCGAAGCAGTTGAGCTTGGAAGCGGCTTATGTGGGCAATCGGGGCGTGGGCGTTACGGGTGTGCTTAATATGAACCCGGGCCTGATTCCTGGCGCGGGGGCCAATGGCCAACCGTTCAACCAATTGTTTGGCCGCCGCGATGCGCTCAACAATATCTTCTTCGGCACGGGGAGCAGCTATCACTCGCTGCAAACCAAGCTGGATCGGCGTTTCTCGAATGGCTTTGCCTTGACGACGGCTTATACGTGGGCGAAGGCGATTGATACGGTGGGCGCCGACAACGGCGGCTTCTCCTATTACATCAATCCGCAACGGAACAAGGCGCGAGGCGATGCCGATGTGCGTCACGTTTTCGTGCAGAGCTATATTTACGAGTTACCCTTCGGCAAAGGCAAGCCCTACGCGACTTCTGGACCTCTGGCGATGATTGCCGGTGGCTGGCAGGTGAATGGCATTCTGACGCTGCAAACCGGCACGCCGTTTAACTTGGGCGTTCCTGGCACGATCATTAATGCGCCCGGCAACTCGAACAATCCGGATGTGGTGGGCACTTACGTAAATTCAAAGGGCGTGGGCACGCAAACCACCTGGTTTGATCCGGCGGCGTTTAGGCAACCCGCGGCCGGTACGTTTGGCAGCTTGGGCCGCAACGTGTTTAGCGGGCCGGGCCTGGGCAACTTGGACTTCTCGATCTTCCGCAAGTTTGCGGTGACGGAGCGGTTTAAGGCGGAGTTCCGCGTGGAGAGCTTCAATGTGACCAACACGGCGAAGTTCAATAATCCGAGCGGAGACATCACGAGTCCGAATTTTGGCAAGGTCACCGGAGCGCAGTCGGCTCCGAATGGTCCGCGTGAAATTCAGATGGGCTTGAAGGTTACGTTTTAGGTTAGGTTGAGTTAGTTTTGGGGAGGCGGGCCAGGGGGCCCGCCCTTCCTATTTGCCGACGACTAAGGCGGAGTTTTTGCTGCCGAAGGCAATGCAGTTACAAACGGCGTTTTCGACTTGTATCTTGCGGGCTGGGCCGGGGATGTAGTCGAGGTCGCATTCGGGGTCGGGAGACTCGAGATTAATGGTGCCATGCATTTGGCCGTCGCGCATGCCGAGGAGGGTGGTGGCGAGTCCGGCGGCACCACAGGCACCTTGAGGGTGGCCGATGATGCTTTTGAGTGCGGAGCCGGGCAGTGTTTTCGCATGGGGTCCGAAGGCGAGGTGCATGGCCTTGGTTTCGATACGGTCGTTTAGCTCGGTGGACGTGCCGTGGTAGCTGACATAGTCGATGGCTTCAGGGGCGAGTCCGGCTTCGGCGAGCGCGAGGCCCATGGCGCGGGCGGGTTCTTCGCCGCACTCTTCGAGACGGACACGGTGGAAGGCCTCACAGGTGGAGCCGTAGCCTTTGATTTCTCCATAAACGTGAGCGCCGCGGGCGAGGGCGTGTTCGCGGTCTTCGAGGACAAAAAACCAGGCACCTTCGGCGACCACGAAGCCATCGCGGTCCTTGGAGAAGGGGCGGGAGGCGCGGGTGGGCTCGGCGTTCCAGCGGCTAGACATGATGCGCATGATGATGAAGCCGCGCATGATGAGGGGGGCCAGGGGCGTGTCGACGCCGCCGGCGACGATTTGGTCGAGGGTGCCATGGGCGATGGAGCGGTAGGCATAGCCGATGGCGTCGGTGGAGGACGTGCAGCCATTGGAAAGCAGGTGGCTGTAGCCGCGCAGGCCGTAGCGCATGGAGACTTCGCTGGCGAGCGTGCCGGGGGTGGAGGTGGGCACGACGTAGACGCTGCATTCCTTTTGCCGGCCCGTGTAATAGAGCTCGTACTGGTGCTCGGTAAATTCCCAACTGGCGCCGCCGGAGCCGACGACGATGCCGATTTGGCGGAGTTGGTCGCGGTTCATTTGCTTGGTGTCGAGGCCGGCATCGGTGAGGGCTTCGCCGGCGGCGGCGATGGCGAAGGGGGCGGCGCGTGAAACATGGGGCCGGTCCTTGAGGCTGACGTAGGCGTGCTCGTCGAAGTTCTCCACCTGGCCGGCGATGCGGACGGCGAGGCCGGAGGCGTCGAAGCGTTCGATGGGGCGCACGCCACTTTCACCCCGGAGGGTCGCGGCCCAGAAGGCCTCGCGACCGACTCCATTGGGACTCACGGCACCAATGCCGGTTACCACGACGCGTCGTTTCAAATGGGGCTCCTTAGGGGGGTGCAGCTGGGTTATTGTGCTAGTATAGGCGTTTTTCTGTGGATGACATGGATCCGATTTCCGAACCGATTTCCGAACCGATTTTCTCGCCGCCAGCACCCGAACCGGGTGAACTGCGCGCATTGCCGGTGGTGATGCCTGGGCCGGCGACGAATCCCAGTTGGGCGTTGCGAGTGCTGTCGGGTTTGGAAGTAGGAATTCTGGCCAGCGGCATCATGTTGCTCTGGGTAGCGCTAGGCTGCTGGCTGCAGGGGCAATCGTTTTGGACGATTCCCAATCTTTTGTCGGCGACGTTTTACGGGGGGCGGATGCTGCGTCCGGACCTTGTTTGGCGCACTTGCGCCGGTTTGGCACTGCATTTTTCCATTGGGGGCATGGTGGGAGCGCTTTATGGGGTAGTGCGCCCCTCCACTTGGCCCGCCTTTACGACCTCATTTATGGGTATCCTTTATGGAGTGCTGTTGTACAGTCTGAGCACTTTGTGGTTCTGGAAGCGGGTGAACGGCATGATGGCCGTGTATTCGACGCAGACTTTTGTGCTGGTTGGGTACGTGCTGTTCGGGATGGCCTTAGGCTTAATTCCATCACGGCTACGTTCGCTCGAACGCCACTTCTTGGTACACTGACGGATAGGTTTCAGGTCGTTGAGGTTCGGGTCGCTAGCCCTTTCCCGCCGATCTGGCCTTACTGATCCGGTTGAATCATCGAAACAGACTGAAACGAATTTTGGATCTGGAACGTCTTACGTTGGGCGCAGAGAGGAAAGGACCGAGCTACTGATGCACTTCTCCAGGCAGTCTTGCCTGAGCGCACTTTTCTCCTATCTCATTGCATTTGGGCTTTTTTTCATTCTGAATGGAGGCGCCGTTGGCTTGCTCGCGCAAGCCGCCGCTGCCCCTGCGGCAGGGCAGGCTACGCCTCCGCCTCAGAAGAAACAGAACCCCTTTGAGTCTGTGCCTCAAGCCGAAATCCCCAAACCCGAGCCCCCCTCGGCACAGCCTGCCAAGCCAGGCGTACCGCCGGTTGGCCGGCCTACTCTTCAGGCACCGGCCCCCGCAGATGCGCCAAAGGCCCCCGCCGAAGATGTCATTGAATCCATCGAGTTTCGGGGAGCGCGCCGCGTTCCTCAAGACACGTTGAAGGCTCTGATCTTTACCAAAAAAGGCGACAAATATGAGCCGGAGACGCTCAATCGCGACTTTATGGCTCTGTGGAACACGGGCCGTTTTGACGACTTGCGCTTGGAACGCGAAGCCGGATCGACGGGTTGGATTCTGCGCTGGCTGGTGACGGAGCGGCGCGTGGTGCGTTCGATCAAATACGATGGTGCCAAGTCAGTGACGGTCTCTGAGATTCTAGACCGCTTCAAAGAGCGGCGCGTGGGTTTGCAGGTAGAGTCGCAGTACGACCCCAATAAGGTGCAGCGCGCGGCCAATGTTTTGAAAGAGTATTTGGCGGAGCGCGGTCGGCAGTTTGCCACCGTGACGCCCGAAGTGCGGCAGATTCCGCCTTCGTCGCTGGAGGTGACCTTCAAGGTGACCGAGGGGCCTAAGGTGAAGGTGGGCCGGATTGATATCGAAGGCAATACGGTATTCAGCGACAAGGCCGTGCGCCGGGCGATGAAGAACCTGAAGCCGATCGGCATTCCGCGGTCGATTTTCGCCGAGGAGTTGTTCTCGCGCACGTTCGATTCCAGCAAGCTGGAAGAAGACAAAGACCGGATCCGACAGTTCTACCAGGAACGCGGCTATTTTTCGGCGCGCGCCACAGGCTCGGAGTTCAAGATGCGCGACACGGTGCCGGGGCGGATCCGGCCACTGATCTTCTGGCCGAAGGGCAAGCCCGGCAAAGCTGCCGACTTGTCGGTGACCGTGGAAGAGGGACGTCGGTATCGCTTGAACAAGATCAACTTCGCGGGTGTGAAGTTCTTCCGCACGCCGGAATCGCTTTTCAAGCCCGTGTTCGGCATGGGCGAGGGCGATATCTTCTCCACTCAGAAACTGCAAAAAGGTTTGGAGCAGTTACGCAAACTTTACGGCGAGTTCGGCTTCCTGGACATGGTGCCGGAACCCGGTTTTGAACCGCAACCCAATTCCGACAAGATTGACCTTTCGCTGAGTGTGGATGAAGGCAAGCAGTTCTTTGTGCGCCGCCTGGATTTTACGGGCAACACGACGACGCGCGACAAGGTGATCCGGCGCGAAGTGCTGATTGACGAAGGAGATCTTTTCAATTCGCGGCTGTGGGAGATCTCGCTGCTGCGGCTGAATCAGTTGGGCTATTTTGAAGTGCTAAAAGAGCAGGAATCTGCCACGATCACGCGCGATACCAAGAACAACACGGTGGACGTGACGTTGAAGGTGAAGGAGCGCGGCAAGAACTCGGTGCAGCTTTCGGGCGGTGTGTCGGGCATTGCGGGCAGCTTCGTGAGCTTCGGTTACTCGACGAATAACTTCCTGGGCTTGGGCGAGACGCTATCGCTTGATTCTCAGATTGGTGATCGTATCCGTTCAGTGAGCTTCGGCTTTACTGAACCTTACTTTCTGGATAAGCCGATTCAAGTGGGCTTTACGGTATCGACGCAGCGCTTTAATTACGACCAAGGCCGCGAAGTTTCGCTGCTTTCGGGCCGTAACCTACTGCCTTACTTCCAGTCGCTGGGCTCGAACAACCTTTTGAACTATGTGTCGAATGGATACGGCTTTACGACCTTTGCGAGTACGGTATTGAAACGCAGCTTTGCGCGAGTCACGATGACTTACGCGTACAACGTGAATAGCATCCGAACCCAGAGCGAGTCGGCCAGCACTTACTTTAAGTACATCAACTTCCAGGGCTTAGACGGCCCCAATACGCTCTCTGGCATCAAGTCGAGCGCGATTACCCCTTCCTATACCTTCAACACCATTGACCACCCGATTACGCCTTCGCGAGGCAAGAGCGTGTTTCTCTCGGCGCAGTTTGCCGGCAGCTTTCTGGGTGGCAATGTGAACGAGATTGCGCCGACGGCGGAAATTAAATATTTCCGCGCGGGGTTCAAGAAGGGCCATGTGATTGGCACGCGCGTGTTGGGCCGGTATATTACGGGTTTTGGCGGGCGGGCGGCACCGCCGTTTTCGCGCTTCTACATGGGTGGCGAAAATGACATTCGCGGCTTCGATATCTGGAGCGTGAGTCCGTTTGCTTACTTGCCGTCAGAAGGCACGGTGAATGTGTTGAACGCCGACGGGTCGGCCCGTTCGCAGCGGGTGATTCAGAACGGCAACGAAGTGCTGGTGCCGGTAACGCTGAGGATTCCGACTTATCAGTTGACCTTTATCGGCGGCGACACGCAGTTACTCAATAACCTCGAATACCGGATTCCGATCTTCGGGCCGGTGGTATTGGCGGCGTTTATCGACACGGGCGTTAACCGGGTGACGAATCGTGGGCAGTTGAATTTGAATAAGAGCCGGGTGGATGAACTAAACGCGCTTTTCCCACAGGCGGGATTTGACCGCCGGATTCCGGTGGCCGATGCGACACAGAAGATCCGGATGTCCACGGGTGTCGAAATGCAGATCATGATGCCGGTGGTCAATGCGCCATTCCGGTTCTACTGGGCCTATAATCCGTTGCGTACCGAAACGTTTTTACAGCCGCCGATCGTTGCTGATCGCAGCTATTTCCCGAACCAAGCCACCTTCCTGCAGTCGGTGGCGATCTTCGGGCGCGCCTCTCCTTTCTTTGAGCGGGCGCGGACGTTCCGGTTTACGATCAGCCGGACGTTCTAAAACGCCCGGCGAAAGCGGGAAACGATTTGGCTGCGCTTGCGTCCATCTCGTCGTAAGATTGACAAGGAGATTTAGAGTGAAATTGAACGTTTTCCGCTTGTCGGCCACGGCCCTGTGTTTGGGCGCCTTGAGTTCGTTGGGCTTCGCGCAAGCGCCTCCAGCGAAGGTGGGCACCATCAGCATCCAACAGGCCATTATCAGCACCAAGGACGGCCAAAAGGCTGTGCAGCAGTTGCAAACAAAGATTGAGCCGAAGCGCAAGGAACTGGAAGCCAAGCAAGCGCAGGTCGCCCAGATGGAAGACCAGCAGCGCAAGAGTGCCAACACGGCCAGCGCCGACACTTTGCGGAAGCTGGCGTCCGACATTGAGCAGAACAAGAAGAGCTTGCAGCGCATGGCCGAGGACGCCGAGGCGGATAGCCAGCAGGAGCAGGGCAAGTTGCTCAACGACCTCGGTGGCCGCATCATGCAGGTAATCGACAAGTATTCGCGCGACAACGGCTTCACCATCATTCTGGATGTGAGCAACCAACAAACCTCGCCCGTCTTATGGGTGGCGACGGGCGTGGATATTACGGCCGACGTGGTGAAGCTGTACGACGCCAGCGCGCCTTCAACCATGGCTCCCGCCCCCGGTGCCGCACCGGCGGCTAAGCCCGCGGCCCCGATGGCTGCACCGCCGGCGAAGAAAGTCCCTGGTGTGAAGTAGTCTTTCGTTTTTGTCGAAAAGGCCACCCCGCGCAGGGGTGGCCTTTTTTGCATGGTTAGGCCCTCGATAACCCCCGATTGTCATCCGGGGCTGCGCGCTAGAGGTTCGCGGGAGGCCAGCGACGGCCGGACCAGGCGATGCCTTCGGAGCCGACTAACTGTTTGAAATGGTGCTCAGCGTGGGCGATGTAGTCGAGGGCCAAGGTCTCCAGGGTGGTTGACGGATCCTGGCCGATGCGGCAGGGGACGTGCAGCTTGTGGGCGGGAAACTGGGTGAAAAGCCAGGCCAGATGGCGATTGAAACTCAACACTAGTTCAGCCAGGTTTTGGGGATCGGCCTGGGCAAAAGCCTGCACTGCGACGTGTGAATTCTGGTCGTAGCCGGGCCAATCAAGCGCGTCCTGGGAGAGGGCGCGGACGAAGCGTTGGTGGTTGTTGGCGGCGGAATCGAGTAAGTGGCCGAGTAACTCAATGCGGGACCATTTATCGGGGCCAAAAGACTCGGTCCAGTTCGTGATGGCGTGGAGGCGGGGAGCTACCTGGTTCAGGGTTTGGGCGAAGTGTGTGTTTATTCCCATTCGATGGTTCCTGGTGGTTTGTGCGTGAGGTCGAGGAAGACGGCGGCGATGCCGGGGAGGGCGAGTAGCGCGGCGGTCATTTGGTTGGCGAGCGCGGGGGGGATCGCGGTGGCCGTAGCGGTCATGCCGTCGACCGAATCGATCGGCCGCAAAACAATGGAATCAGGGCGATCCGGGGTGCCGGCGGGGATCAGGACCACGGGAAACTGCCAAATCGTTTGGTCATAACCGGACTCATCCGATAGCTTCCGCACGATCGCATCGGCCTGGCGAAGAGTATCCAGGCGCGACTTACTCAAGTGACTCGGAAAGACCTGTAAGTCAGCCATCGGAGCATGAGTGGCCAGGCAGGCGACCACGCGGTTAATACGTGCGTCGCGATTGGCAATTTCGGTGGCCAGCGCGTGGTTCGGCTCGCTAATCACCAGCACGGCGCGGTAAGTGCGCGAATCGCCTTGCACGCCCACGGTGCGAATGGGCATCAACCAGCCATCGTCCGTTTTCTCAAGCGCGGCGTGCTCGGAATGGCAGAGGCAGCGAATGGCGAGGCCAGGGCCGGGAAAGGGATGGCGGTCGAGTAAGTCGTTGGGCAGGCCGAGGGCGCGGCCCAGCTGTCTTACTTCGTCTTTGTAAAACTCGCGCAGGGGCTCGACGAGCCGGTTCTCGTTCATCAACTTCTGGATGCCGGCGACGCGATTGTGATGGGTCTTGATGAGGTCGGCTTGCTTGGTGCCGCCCGACTCGATGGTGTCTGGATAGATGGTGCCTTGGCCCAGGATCCAGTCGCCATCCAAATAATGGCCACTTTCGAGGATGCGCTGCTGGACGGCGACAAATTCTTCGCCGATGATGAGTCGCTTGGCTTCGGGGTCGCGAGCGGTGGCGAGTTGCGACAGAAATTCTTCCTGGGCATCGGCGACGGTGAACGATCCGGGAGCGAGCGATTCAAAGACGCCGCGGACGAAATCGGTTTCGCCTTCGCGCATCAGGCCCGTGTCGACATAGGTGGCGTGGACGCGTTGCGGCCCGAGGGCGCGCAGGCAAACGGTGTAGGCGACGGTAGAATCAACGCCACCGGAAGCGAAGAAGAAGACCGAGCGCTGTCCGGCGATGGCCCGGATTTGCGCTTCGACGACCGGCAACTGATGGGCTGGCTCCCAATCGCGCACACAACCGGCGATGGCGAAAATGAAATTCTCGAGAATTTGGCGGCCGCCCAGCGTCTGGACGACTTCGGGATGAAACTGAATGCCGTAAAGACGACGTTGGTCGTCAGCGATGGCGGCGATGGGGCAGGTGTCGGTGCTGCCGAGGAGGTGGAAGCCAGACGGAAGGCGATCCACCTGGTCCCGGTGGCTCATCCAGACCTGTTGACGACCGGAGAGACCGGCAAAAAGAGCAGATGGCTGATGCTCAAGATGGGCGAGGCCGTATTCGCCTTTTGTTCCCGGCTCGACATGGCCATCTAACTGAAAAGCCAAGAGTTGTTGGCCGTAACAAATACCCAGCAGGGGAATGCCGAGCTCCAGAGTTTGCGGGTGCAGCAGGGGACTCCCTTCGGCATAAACGCTAGCCGGGCCGCCAGAAATAATGAGGGCGCGGCAGTGAGTGAGGGTTTCCGGCGGCGTGTCGCAATGCAGGACATTGGCGTAGACGCCCATTTCACGGACACGGCGGGCGATGAGGTGACAATATTGTCCTCCCGTGTCGAGGACGCTGACTTGCGCTTGTTCCAAACCATAGGGTAGCAGGGCGAATGAATCGCCGGTACTGGCCCAGGAAGGCCGTTCGGCTTCCTTGACATCGCACGCCGGATGCGTCAGGCTAAATTTCTTGGGATCATCCCGTCAAAGCTAAGGTTTCGCTCGACGTCCAGGGGCTGTCAAAAGAGGCACCAGGACGGCCGCTAAGCCCGGCTGAGGCTGGACGGGTTCCAAATAGCGGCAATTTTGAGTCAATAACCCGGTGAACATCCTGCTCGGCTTCCTTATCCAAATACAACCCAATCAGCTGATGAGCTTTTTGCCCATGGTGCTGATCATGGTGGTCTTCTATTTTTTGCTTTTTCTTCCGATGCAGAAGCAAAAGAAGCAGCAGAAGGCCATGATTGAGAGCCTGAAGAGTGGCGACGTGGTGGTGACGACGGGCGGGATTGTGGGCACCGTTTACCGCATCAACAACGAGGATGATACGCTGGTGCTGCAAGTAAAGCCGGACAATATCAAACTTCAGGTTTCGCGCGCCTCGGTGAGTGCAACCACCGCGAGTGTGACGGCGGCGAAGGCTGTGGCGGGCGAGAAGAAATCCTAATTAGGCAAGAATCAGAGAAATGCGAAGACATCTTTATTACAAAGTGGGCATCATCGTGGCGACGGTGCTCGTTTGCCTTTACGGCATCGTGGGATTACCGAAGAGCCAAAAAGAGCTCGTCGATAATTTCAACAACAACATTAAGCTCGGTCTCGACCTGAAGGGCGGCAGCCAGTTGGTCGTCCAGGTACAGGTGCAGGATGCATTCCGCGCCGAGGCCGACCAAGTGATCGAGCGGTTTCGCGACGAGTTCCGCAAGGCCGGGATCAGCTACGGGGCGATTGACCGGAACGATCCGCAGACGCTGGCGGACGCGGGCAAGATCGAGATTACGATCAAGGGCCTGGACGCGAACAAGACGAAAGAAGCGCGAACCATCATTACCGAGCAATACGGCCAGCAATGGGACATGGGCAGCGCGGGCACCGATCTGCGGCTGACGATGAAGAAGACGGCGGCGCTGGCGTTGCGGCGCGATACGCTGCAGCGGGCGCTGTCGACGATCGACAAGCGCATAAACGCCTTGGGCGTGGCCGAGAGTTCGGTGCAGCAGCGTGGGCGTTCGGAAGACGATTCCGAATTGCTGATCCAGTTGCCCGGCGTCGATGACCCGGCGCGGATCAAGCAGATTATTCAAACGGCGGCGATGCTCGAGTTGACTCCGGTGCGCGAAGGCCCTTTCCAAGGCCGGGAGCAGATGCTGACGCAGTTCAATGGCGTGTTGCCGG
>JAYVUQ010000270.1:0-6901 GCA_043787785.1 Bryobacteraceae bacterium | reverse complement strand
TTCGCGCACGGCGTGGCGGGCACCGGGCCGTTTTCCATTTCGCGATCCTGCCCGGCGAGTAACTCGGGATTGAGGCCGGAGTTGACGATGATCGTGGTTTTGCTGGCTTGCGGATCGCCTACTACCAGCACCACCGGCAGGCGGGCGATTGAGGGACGGGACGATGCGGCGAGGCGCTGGCCGGCTTCGCGCGCCAGAAAGGCGACGTCGTTACCCGCGACGGGAACGGCGTTTTTTTTGCCGCGGAAGAGGTACCAGATCAGCCCACCGGCGAGGACGATGACGAGCACGATCGCGACGATAATTATCGAGGTCAAGCCAGGCCTCCGAGTGAGGAGATGTCGCCGCGCAGGACGAGCCAATAGATCAGGAACAAGATGACCAACAGACCAGCCGCCCCGGTAGCGATCCCGGTCAACCGGCGGCCCCAGGGGTTCGCCTGGCGGGGCACGGCTTCGGCACCTGAACGCCATTCGGGGCTGAGCAGATGGCGCGGACCATAAATGCGCTGCACCTTCTCCGTGATGCGATCGATTATGGCGCGGATGTCGCCTTCGCGGTTATCGCCGAAACGGCCACGATAGCCCAGCAACAGGCATAGTTGGTAAAGCTCGATCGTGTCGGCCGTCTTGGGCGAATCGTCGCCGGTGAGCAGGTTGCGGATGTTCTTGAAGAACTCTTCGCCCGCCACGTGTTGCTCGAAGTATTCGGGGCCCAAAGGTTGGCGGACCCATTCGTGCAAGGAACGATTGGGCGAATTCAAAACCGTTTCGTCGAGAAAGGCCACCACGGCCTGGGCGGCGAGGAAGGCCTCGGCGCGGACGTAGCCGCGGCGAACGGCATCCTCCTGCGTACCCGCCAGCGCTCCGCGCATCTGTTGGCGAAAGTGCTCGAGACTGGGAATCTGTTCGCGGCCCGCGCGGATGCGCACGATGGCCGTGAGGATTTCTTGAAAGACGAGCGAGATCCGTCCGGAGCGCGTGGTCGTCATGAGCCTGCTTCGTCCTCCATCAAGATGATCAGCGAGACTTGGGGCGCGGGAAAGTCTCCCGGGACGTAAAGGCCCACTTGGCGCGAAGACATGATGTGGTCCCAACAGGGGCCGGATTTGGAGACGCCGAAGTATTGGGCCTCCACTTTCGCGGGCACGGCGGGCGGCGGCGTGGGCAGATGGGTGAGGGTTAGCCCGGGGACCGCGCGCCGCACCACTTCGCGAACGAAGCGCTCTGAGCAAAGCTTCACCAACTGTGGGGTACGGGATATCAGGGCCGCTTCGCCGGACTTGGACTGAATCTCGAAGAGCCACCGCGACCGGTCCAGCAGGCGGGGGTCGGTGATCGTGGCAGTGAAGAAGTAGCTTTCGGCAGGTTGGAACACCACTTCGACCACGTTGGTTGGCACGATCATTTCGAGGTGCCGCAGGATGTGGGTTTCGAGCGCGGCGAAACATTCGCCGAGGGCGTCGTGGTTGTAGAGCGGCAGATCGCGCGGATGGGCGTGGAGCGAGAAGGAGCAGAGCGCACCGCCTAAGCGCGAGAGTTCGCGGAAGAGCTCTTCGGGATGGCCGTGCTTCGAGAGCAGCAAATGCCGCAGTTGGGAGATGCTGGAGTGAATGGTGTGAAGGAACCAGAAGCTGGTGAGGTCGCGCCGCCAATAATCGCCGGCGGCTTGGCCGCTGCCGCGCTGCCGGCCTCCCATCTCATGGCTCTTTTCTTCCATGATGCCCAGCAGGCCGCGCAGCAGGTTTACCAGGCGGCGGCTGGCGGAGATATCGAGCACGGGGGGGATGAACTGGTCTTCGAGGGCGAACTTCTCGCCGCCCGCGCGGCGGATGCGAGCGATGGGCAGGGCGGTGACGGCACTGGTGAGTTCGGTATCGAAGAGCAGGCGGAAATTCTTTTGGCCGACCGAGACCAGCCGCTCTTCGGCGCCGCTGGTTTCGTCACAGCGGAGTTGGGTGCCGGAGATGTATCGGGTGCCAGTGGCGCCCCCCGAGTCAGTGACGTTAGGTAGGCCCTCGCGGCGTTCGGGCAGGGCGAGGTAGAGCACCTGGGAATCGCTGGTGGGGGAAAACGCGGCCGCGATGGGTCGGCTGACTGGCGGTTCGTCCGATTCCGGCAGGTGGAAGGCGAGGCCATCGGGCATCACTCCCCGGGCTTCGAGTAGAGCGGCGGTGCCGTTTTGCAAACCTTGAAGGTCGATCGTCCAGGCGAGCAGGCCATAAGGACGGAACCAGAGGGAGGAGACCGCGAAAGCCAGCGAATCCTCCAAGTAGCGGCCCTGCGTCTGAAAGTGCTGCGGCGCGAGGTACATGCCCTCTGTCCACACCACACGTCTTAGCTGCTTCATGAAGTTATCGGTGAGCCTTGTGCTCCAGCATAACCCGACAATGGATGTACCACAAGCCTGCATACTGGCAACTTGAAAGAGCGTGGGCAGCCTGCCATGATGGGGACTGCCGCGAGGCCCCATCATGAGAACTGGCAATTATGAACTGAGCCAAGCACTGGCCGAAAGCAATTTTCGGAGTTTCCACGCGCGGCATTTGATCACCGGGCGCGAAGTGATGGTCCATTTTTTGTCGCAGGGCGGACGGAGTTTACTCGATACAATCGCCGGCCTGAGCGCGGAGTCGCGCGCGCTGATGCTGGATGCGGGCGAGCAGGAGGGGGCGGCTTACTTGGTGACCGTGCCGATGCCGGGATTTACGACGCTGGACGCGTGGCTGAGTCAATCGGGTGCGCCGGTGACGGCGCCAGTACCGCCTCCAGTGCCTGCGCGGCCGGAATCGAGTGGAGAATTCACCCAGCTTTTTGCCGGTGTCCCGGCGGCGCCGCCAACGCCGAAGGTTCCCTGCGTTCCTGCGGATGCTGGCGCCTCGTTTACGCAATTGTTCCAGCCGGAAAAGGCGGCACCGGTGCCTGCGCCCAGAGTTACGGTGCCGCCGGCGATTCCGGGCTGGGTTGGGTCGAGGCGTGAAGGATCGTTCACCGAGTTCTTCAAACCGGAGTCGACGCCGCTGCCCGGCCCAATTGCGGCACCCGTTCCTACTTCACCCGCGGGAGAGTTTACGGAGATCTATCGGGTGTCGGGCCAACCCGCGCCGCCGGTCTCAGGAAATCCGGCCCCGCGGAATCCGGAGCCGCAAGCGGGTCGATGGCACGCTGAGCCCCGATCGAATGAATTCACCGAATTCTTTCAGGAGCGCGAGACTCCGGCGCCCTCTGCTGCGTGGAACGTGCCTCCCGCACCGTCGACCACCGGGCCACCGGCCACTTTCCGGTCGCCGCTGCCGAGCGCCGATCCGGTGGGCAGTGCGACCGAATTTTTCAAGGGGCCACTGCCCTTGCCGGGCGGGTCGGCGCCGGGTCCGGTGGCCCTACCCCCCACCGGGCCCAGCGACTTCACCTCCATCGTGGGAGGGCGTGGGACGAGTTTTCCAGCGCCGCCGCGGGCGAATCCGTTGCCGGTCCCGCCCGGAGAGTGGCCGCCGTTTTCTCCCGTGCTGCCGCCGGTGCCCTCCTTGCCGACTCTGCCGCCGGCCCCGGCGCTGCCACCACCGCCGGCGGTAGTCCTTGATGGCTCGAACCGCAAGATGGTGTTGGTGGGGGTGCTATCGTTCGTAATTATGGTCGGCTTTATGGCGATCATCTATCTCCTGGTGCGCAGGTAGCCGCCTCGCTTTCCAGGTGGATGGTGTGGGTGGGGTGGATTTCGCCATTAGCCACTTACACAGTCCCCCTCTCGAGTTGTAAAGGTATAGTCATCTTCCGTGGGGAGAATAGCTTACGTGTGGCAGCATCTTGACTTGTGCGGGGCGCTCAGTCATAATTCTCCCAATCGATAGCGGTCAGCGCCGGTGGCGCTGGACCGCGCTCGTGGAGGAAGCCTCGGCTGGAGACTTCCGCCGCCCCCTTATACAGAACGATAGCGAAGGAATCAGGATTCAATGGCGAGAGAAAGCACGCAGACCAAACTAAGCCGTGTTCGACCACCCCGGGTGCAAATCAGTTACGAAGTGGCTGTGGGTGACGCGATCGAACTGAAAGAGATCCCCTTCGTGATGGGGGTATTGGGCGATTTTACGGGGCATCCCTCCGAGCCCCTCGAAGAGTTAAAGAAGCGTAAGTTTGTCGAAGTTACTCCGGATAATTTCGACGATGTGCTGGCGAAAATGAAGCCGCACTTGGCGTTCTCGGTGGAAAATAGACTTTTGGAAGGTCCGGATGCGCCGAAGTTGAAAGTCGACTTGAATTTTAAGTCACTGGATGATTTCTCGCCCGAGAATGTGGCGCGCAGCGTGCCCGCCTTGCGCGAGTTACTCGATATGCGGCGTCGCTTGTCTGATCTTCGCGGCAGCTTGCAAACCAACGAAGCCTTGGATAAAGCGTTGCAGGACGCGATCGGCAATACGGAAAAAATCAACCAACTGAAATCGGAAGTGGCTGGCGACGGAGGAAAAGAATGAGCGAGCAGAAAGCATCCGCCCAGGCTCTAGGCGCGGAGACGGTGACGCAGGAAGTTGGGCTGCTGGATCAGATCGTCGAAAAAACCAAGCTCGGTAAAGATCCGGCGGGCAAGCAGCGCGGCAAGGACATGTTGCGCGAGTTTGTCAATCAAGTGGTGCAGGGCTCGATGACCATCTCGCCCGATACCGAGGCGATGATCAACGCCCGGATCGCGCAACTTGACAAACTGGTATCGCTCCAGTTGAATGAAATTCTGCATCATCCGGATTTCCAGAAGCTCGAAGGCAGCTGGCGGGGACTGAAGTACTTACTCGACAAGAGCGAAACCAGCGATAAGTTAAAGATCCGCGTCTTGAACGTCTCGAAGAAAGAGCTGTTGCGCGACTTACGCCGCGCGCCGGAATTCGACCAAAGCGCGCTCTTCAAGAAAGTCTACGAAGACGAGTACGGCATGTTCGGCGGCGCGCCTTTTGCCGCGCTGGTGGGCGATTACGAATTCGGCAAGCATCCGGACGATCTGGAGTTACTCGAGAAGGTGTCGAACGTTGCCGCCGCTGCCCATGCGCCGTTTCTGACCGCGGCCGCCGCAGACTTACTCAGTATGGAGAGCTTTACCGAACTCGGCAATCCGCGCGACTTGTCGAAGGTCTTCGATACGACCGAATACGCCAAGTGGAAGAGTTTCCGGCAGAGCGAAGATTCGCGTTATGTCGGGCTGTGCGTGCCGCATATTCTGATGCGGTTGCCTTACGGTAAAGCCACCAGCCCGGTGGAAGGTTTTGACTACGAAGAGGGCGTCGACGGCACCGACCACAGTAAGTATCTGTGGGGCAATGCTGCTTACGCGCTCGGGACGCGGCTGACGGAAGCCTTTGCCAAGCACGCGTGGTGCGCGGCAATCCGCGGCGTGGAAGGCGGCGGCTTAGTAGAAGGCTTACCGGCCCATACCTTCGCCACCGATGAAGGCGATGTGGCCCTTAAATGTCCGACGGAAATCGCCATCACTGACCGGCGCGAAAAAGAGCTGGCCGATCAGGGCTTTATTCCGTTAGTGCATTGTAAGGGGACCGACTACGCGGCCTTTTTCAGCGTGCAATCGTCGCAGAAGGCGAAGCTCTACGACAAGGACGCTGCCAATTCGAGCGCCCGCCTCTCCACCCAACTGCCCTATATCCTGGCAGTGTCCCGCTTTGCGCACTATCTGAAGTCGATGATGCGCGATAAGATCGGCAGTTTTATGTCGCGCACTGAGTGCGAGCAGTTTCTGAATCAATGGATCATGAATTACGTGATCACGAACGATACAGCCAGCGCGTCGCTCAAAGCGAGCCACCCTTTGAAAGAGGCGCGCGTGGACGTATCGGAAATCCCCGGCAAGCCCGGAGCCTATCGCGCGGTCGCTTACTTGCGGCCTCACTTCCAGCTCGACGAGATTGCCGTCTCACTGCGACTGGTGGCCGACCTGCCCCCTCCCGCCAAATAGGCGCGGGAGCCGGGCAGCCGGCAACGTAAAGGGCCGTTATTACCACCCGCCGCGCTGCGGCATGGGTGCTATTCTGTTGGGTTGAAAAAAGGAGACAAGTATGGCCGTTGATATGTTCATGAAAATCGACTCGCTGAAGGGCGAGTCCAAGGACAAAGCGCATAAGGACGAGATTGACGTTCTCGCCTGGAGCTGGGGAATGAGTAACTCCGGAACTTCGCACACCGGGGGCGGATCCGGAGCCGGTAAGGTGAACGTGCAAGACCTGTCGTTTACGAAGTATCTCGATAAGTCTTCGCCGGATTTGATGTTGTCTTGCTGCAACGGTAAGCACTATAAAGAGGCGAAGTTGACCGTTCGGAAGGCCGGCGAAAAACCGCTTGAATACCTGATTATCACCATGAGCGATTTGTTGATTACCGCGGTCTCCACCGGCGGCAGCGGCGGCGAGGACCGGCTGACGGAAAACGTGACCCTCAACTTTGCGAAGGTGAAGGTGGAGTACGCCGAGCAAACGGCGACGGGCAGCGCCGGCGACAAGCCGAAGATGACTTGGAACATCGCGCAAAACGAGAAGGAATAAAGACCAGGTCCGCAGCGGCGCCCCGCGCAGGCGGGGCGCTGACCTTGGGAAGGATAGGACATCGATGGCCAGCGACGCATTGCTCACGATCAAAGAGATCAGGGGAGAGTCGAAGGATTTCGCGCTGCCGGGCGCGATCCATTTGCAATCGTTTACCTGGCATTTGGAAGCGCCGTTTTCGGGCACCCAGCGATCAGGGGCGGTGAACGTTGGCGCGCTGGTGGTGGTGAAGCATACGGATGACTCGAGCGTGGATCTGATGGATTACCTGCTGCGCAACCGGGTGATCGCTAAGGCTAGTCTGGTGGTGCGCAAGGCCGGCGAGAAGCCACTCGACTTTTATATCGTGAACATCTTTGATGCGGC
>JAYVUQ010000269.1:0-3794 GCA_043787785.1 Bryobacteraceae bacterium | reverse complement strand
CACGCCTGGACTGACCGGCCCTGGTGGCCGCAAGGCCAAACCGAGGTCCCCGCCGCTGAAGACATCCCCAGCACGCTCGATTGGGACCTGTGGCTGGGGTCGGCCGAGAAGCGTCCCTTCACCACCGGCGGCAAGGACTTCAAATCGCCCTATGGCGGCTTCTACCTGCCCTTCAACTGGCGTGGCTTTTTCGACTTTGGCGCCGGCGCCTTGGGCGACATGGCCTGCCACATCCTGGGCGCGCCCAACATGGCGCTGAAGCTTGGCTCGCCCACTAGCGTTGAGTGCATTATGAAGGAAGGCACCAGCAAGTTCCAATTCCCTAAGAAGTCGGTGACAAAGTTTGAGTTCCCGGCTCGCGGCGCCATGGGCCCGGTAACCATCTTCTGGCACGACGGCATGAAGGAAAGCCCGAAGATCGCGGGCGTGCCGGAAGGCGAATGGCTGGGCGATCTGCCCCAGCGCGCTCAGGCTCCGGGCGGTGCCGGTGGCCGCCGCCAGATGCGCGCCTCCTACACCGGCATCACCGGCCGCGTCTTCAATTTCGAAGAGTACGAAGCGCTCAAGGCCGCCACTGACCTTCGCCCCGCCTCACCCAACGGCAGCCTCTTCATGGGCGACAAGGGCATGCTCACCACCGGCACTTACGGCGAACAGACCCGCTTATTGCCCACCGCCAAAATGGCCGATTTCCGCATGCCAGACCCGTTGCTCACCCGCTCACCCGGCCACTACCGCGACTGGATTCGCGCCTGCAAGGGTGGCGACCCGGCCTGCTCGAACTTCAATGTCGCCTCGCCGTTTGTCGAATGGATGTTACTCGGCGTGATCGCCCTGCGCGTCGAAGGCAAACTCGAATGGGATGCCGCCAAGATGCGCTTCAGCAACAATCATGAAGCCAACCAGTACTTGAAGCCCACCCTGCGGAAGGGCTTCTCCATCAGCACTTAGCTCGTCGAGCGCGAATGCGGACGGCACCTGCATCAGGTGAGCGGCTTGGCGGGCGATTGCAAGTTTACAGACGAATCGCTTGAGTTGGTCAGCGCGGGTGCCGTGAACGTTTGTTCACTAGGAACTTAGGGCATGGGTGCGGTATCGTCATTCGTGATGAAGCTGAATTCCTGCCTCCTGACCCTGTTTGCGTTCACGGCTGTGGCCGCCGATGAGTTGATGCCTTTCGATTCCCATGGCGACGTCGGCCTTACGCAAAAGACCGGTTCGGTAGAGGCCAAGGTTGGCGGCGTGTTCCGGGTGAGCGGCAGCGGGGCCAACATCTGGGCGCAGGTGGATGCCTTCCAGTACGTGTGGAAGAAAGTATCCGGCAATGTCGCCCTCACCGCCGACATTGAGTTTGAAGGCTCCGGTGTCGACCCGCACCGCAAAGCCGGCCTCATGATTCGCCAGTCCCTGGAGCCGGGCTCGCCTTACGCCGATGCCATCGTTCACGGCGATGGCCTTACCGGCCTGCAATTCCGCCTCGCCGCCGATGGCATCACGCAGCAGGTGGCTTCTCCGTTGAAAGGGCCGAAGCGCCTGCGAATTGAGCGGCGCGGCGATAGCTTCACGGTGCTGGCCGGCAACCCAGGCGAAACCCTGCAGCCGGTAGGGCCCACTACCGTCATCCTGAAAGACCCCGTCTACATCGGCCTCGCCATCAGCGCACACCGCGCCGGAGTGATGGAGACGGCCATCTTCAGCAACGTGCGCCTGGAAACGTTGCCGCCGCGCCTGAATAGCAAAATCACCATTTACGACTTCAAGGACAAGTCGATGAAGGTGGTGCATCGGGGCGAAGGTATTTGGGAAGCGCCCAACTGGTCGCGCGATGGTCAGAGCCTCGTGGTGAACTCAGGCGGCAAGTTGTATCGCCTGCCGGTAGACGGTGGCCCGCCCCAAGCGCTCCAGTTGGATGCGGCTCTGCGCGCCAATAACGACCATGACCTGTCGCCCGACGGCAAATATCTGGCGATTTCCGCATCGTCGCCCACTTCGAGACAATCGCAGGTGTATGTCGCCTTGGCGGACGGCTCAAACGCCAAGCTGATTGTCTCGGCCGCCCCCAGCTACTTTCACGGCTGGTCTCCCGATGGCCGGTATCTGTCGTTTGTCGCCCAACGCGCGGGATCCAGCTATGACATCTTCCGCATCCCGGCCGGGGGTGGCGTCGAGGAACGAATCACGAGCGGCAAAGGTTACGACGACGGGCCCGACTATTCGCGCGACGGTAAATGGATCTACTTCAACTCTGACCGGTCCGGTGGCTGGGACATCTGGCGCGTACCGGCTTCCGGCGGCGGGCCCGGCGACAAGCTGGCCCAACGCGTTACCTCCGATGAGGGTGAAGACTGGTTTCCCCATCCCTCACCGGATGGCAAGTGGCTTCTCTACCTCACCTTTCCCAAGGGCACCGAAGGCCACAACGGTCGCCTGCCCGGTATGAAGCTGCGCCGGATGAAGTTGCCAGGCGACAAATTGAAGCCGTCTGCCATCGAGACCGTTGCCGAGTTCTTCGGCGGCCAAGGCACCATCAATGTGAACTCCTGGGCACCAGACTCCCGCCGCTTCGCGTTCGTCTCCTACGAATTGGCCCCCTAAACGGGGCGCGTCCCGGAACGGACAGGTGTTTGCCTGAGCCGGTCCCACAGTCGCACGGCTGGCACTCAAGGGCCAGATCATCGTCAGGTCGCACCCATACTGCCGGGGTAGTGTGTCATGCTTCGGTAATGCGCCAGATCATTCTCGCCGCGTTCTTCGGCGTCGGCCTCCTGCCCGCCGCCATGACTCAAGACCAGAAGGTTGCCGACCTGCAACAAGATCGCCGGCCTCTTTGCCCAACATTACGGCCCCTATGAGTGGAAGCGGGACACGCAGGGCCACGACCTGTTCGACCTTGCGCCTTGGCTCGAACGGGCCGGCCGCACCGCGAATGACATCGAGTTCATGGAGTTATTGGTTGATTGGGTGGCCGCGCTGAATGATGCGCACGTCGCGCTTTCCTATCCCTCCAACTTTTTGGCCCGCCTCGGTCTTACCGCCGACATCTTCGAGGGAAAGATCCTGATCGACTTCATCACGCGTGGTACGCTACCCGCAGCCCGGTATCCTTTTGAAGTGGGCGACGAGGTGGTGTCACTCGACGGCGTCCCGATTGTCGAGCTAATTCCCCGCTTCCGGAAGTATGCCATCAGCGCCAATCCACGCAGTACCGACCGTCAAGCCGTGAGCCGCATCTTTACTCGCCCTCAATCCCGCATGCCTTCGGCGCATCTGACGGACGATAAGGCCCAATTGGTGATCTGCCGTGCCAGCGGCGCCGAGGAGAGCTACGAGTTGCCGTGGGTGAAGTCTGGTGATCCGTTTACTCAAGCGGCTCCTAACTTGCAGCCCCTGGCCAAGGCCGTTGTCCGCGCCGCGCAGACTGATTTGGAGTATGAGGAAGATAGCCTGGCGCCCTGGACCGTACCGTTGCGCTCGAAGCTGATCGTAAAAGTTCCCTCCAGCCCCTCGGCCGTGCTCAACTTCGGTGGCCTTGCTCCCATTTTTACTCTGCCGCAGAACTTCGTGCAACGCCTCGGCCGCTCCGGTCTCGACCCCTTCTATACGGGTGTTTTCCAGAGCGATGGCCTGCGGCTGGGTTTTATCCGCTTTCCCAACATGTCGCCAACCATTGGAATCAACGCCGCACTAACGCTCTTGCAATCGGAGCTCGCTTTCCTCGAAGCGAACACCGATGGCCTGATTGTGGATGTGATGCGCAATCCGGGCGGCTCGGTTGTTTACGTGGAGGGCATTGC
>JAYVUQ010000268.1:0-3289 GCA_043787785.1 Bryobacteraceae bacterium | reverse complement strand
CGGCTTTGACGTTGCGGGCGCGGCGGCCGATGACGACGCCGATCTCGCCCTCGAACTGAACGTTCGTGCTGAGCGAGGGATGGACGATTTGGTCGCCCGAGCCAATGAGCGAGGAGGGAGGCTTCAAGAAGATGAGCGGCTCGGTGGGGATGTCGTTGCCCAGTTCTTTGGCGTGCGCGGCGTAGTTGCGACCGACGCAGACGATCTTCGAGGGCGACACCGCGGGCAGCAGACGGATGTCGGTGGGGATGTCGAGCGTGGGCAGGTCGACGTATTCGACGCCACCGGCAGAGTCCGGCGTGGCGGCGGGCAGGTTGAGGTTGCGGGAGAAGCGAATTCGGTACATGACGCTCCTATCAGTGTCGCTTAAACTGTGGGTATGTTTCAGTTGACAGGTAAGACGGCATTGGTGACGGGTTCGGGAAGGGGGATTGGCAAGGGCATCGCGAAGATGCTGGCCGACGCGGGCGCGTCGGTGATGATCAACGATCTCGATGCCGATGTGGCGCGCGAGACGGCGGCCGAGTTGGGAATGGAGTATGTGGCGGGCAGCGTGACCGACGCGGCCTTTCCTGATCGGCTGGTGAAGCAGACGATTGAGGCCTATGGCGGGCTCGACATCATCGTCAACAACGCGGGCTATACGTGGGACAACGTGATTCAGAAGACTTCGGACGAGCAGTTTCAAGCCATGCTCGACGTCCACCTGGTGGCACCGTTCCGCATCCTGCGCGCCGCCTCCGAGTTTATCCGCGCGGCGGCCAAGCGCGAGGCGAGCGAAGGCAAGCGGGTGATGCGGAAGGTGGTGAATATCTCGAGCGTGTCGGGCGTGTATGGTAATGCCGGGCAGATCGGCTATGGCGCGGGGAAGATGGGAATCAACGGCGTTACCAACGTGATGGCCAAGGAGTGGGGCCGGTATAACGTGAACGTAAACTCGGTGGCTTTCGGCTTCATCGAGACACGGTTGACGCAGCCCCTGGGCGATACCGGCGCGTCCATCGACATTGCGGGGCGCGAGATCGCGGTGGGCGTGCAGCCGAAGATGCTCGAAAGCATGAAGCAGATGGTGCCGCTAGGTCGCCTCGGCACCGTGGAAGAAGCGGCAGCGCCGGTGTGGTTCTTCTGCTCGCCACTATCGGACTACGTGTCGGGCGAAGTGCTGGTGGTGAGCGGGGGGATGCGGTTTTAGGCTAGGTTTTGGTCCAGGATTCGGACCATTCGCGCAAAGCTGGGCAGCTTTGCCAAAGCTGATGGATTCAGGACGGCGAGGACTTCAAACGAGCGCTTGCCTTTGGCGTAGGCGTTGGAGCAATTGGTGGTCGCGTGAGCCAGCTTATCCTGGACGTCGTGGCGATGGCGCTGCTCCAAATTGTCGGTTGGTGGCAGGCCATTCTTCTGAAGTTTCGCGCCATAGTGCAACTGCAGAGTGTCAGGATCCGCGACGATCCAGGTTTCCATGCAGGTGGTCATAAAAAGCACCTGATCGTTGGCAGCCGCCGGAGGCTTGTCCCAGTTGTCACGTTTTTTGAGGTGTTCCCACGTTTTTTCAGGATTTGCAATGGGGTCTTCGCTATCAATCAACATGGCAACAAAGTCGCCGACCTTCGCTTGCTTAAGTTTGTTTGGTGCAGAAATCGTCGAAAGTGGCGTTACGCCCACCTGAGGCAACCAGTCGGGGCATTCTCCCTTTGAAGCCCGCATTCTCAAGGAGTTTGCGGAACGCTTTGCGGCAGCCACTCTCTGCTTCGGAATCCCCTTCGATATAGATGTAGGCAGTTACCAACGATTTCCTCCGATCTCTCCTTTGGTCCAGAGCTGGCCGAGCCGATACCGCTTGAGCCACTCGACGAGGTCATCGGATTTCAGACGCTCCATCACGGTCTGTCCTTGCTCCTTCGAACAGACGATGACGGCTTCAGGGGTTTCGGTCATGGCATCGACAAGTATCTCGGAATGGGTAGTTACTAAGAGCTGAGTACGCTGGGAGGCGGCGCGGAGTAAGTCGGCTACTTTTGGCAGGACGTCGGGGTGAAGGCCAAGCTCCGGCTCCTCGATGCAGATAAGGGGCGGCGGTTCGGGGTCGCAGAGGATGGCCAGGAGGCAGAGGTAGCGGAGGGTGCCATCGGAAAGGCGGGTGGCCGGAATGCTGAAGTCGGCTTCGGCAAAGAAGACTTGGACGGTTCCGCCCTCGATGAATACGTCGAAGTCGTTGATGCCGTCGTAGAGGTCTTTGAGGCCTTCGAGGATGGCGCGTTTAGCGGCGGGAAAGCGTGTCTTTAGACGATTGAGGAAGAGACCGAGATTGGAGAAATCCTCTTCGAGTGCGTCATTGCGCATGTCAGCCTTTTGGGGCTCTCGGAAGATGGCGTTGCGACCGAACGACCATTCGCGATAGATGCGTATGCGTTCGTAATTTTGGGTTAACCACTCCAACTCCGGATATCGCTTCGGGTCACGAATTTGGGCGAGGATCGAACGATCCGGTTGAACCCGATCCAGTAGATCGGGATTCGGATTTGAGAATGTGGGAGAAGAAAGGAGAGGGTTACCGTTCCGGTAGTCGTAGTAGGAGAGACCATCAGCGTCATCGATCAACTCTCCGGCGATCTTGAAGGCCTGGGCTTCCGCACGGAAAGAAAGCCAATGCCGGACTGGCTCCGTGTCCGCCGGATAGGTTACTACGCACTCCACAGAAGCTGCGTGTTTCGGTTGACCCTTCCAAACCCACTCCGAGACACCGCCACCTTTGCGTGTGACATCACGCACTTCTTTGGGCGTCGCGCGCATCAGGCTGATCGCTTCAAAGAGGTTGGACTTGCCGCTGCCGTTGGGACCGATGAAAAGATTGAGGGCACGGAGCTCGATGCCTGGATTTTCCGGGCCGAAGGAGAGGAAATTTTTCGGCGTCAGGTGTTGGATCAGCACGGGATTGGTCGGTTCAGGCATGGGTTGACGGCCTTTTCATTATCGTTCACACGCGGCGGCACTAGAATAGAGGCATGAGTGAAATGACCGTTCGGTATTTGGGTGCGGTGCAGTTTGAGGCGGAGACGCGGGGGTTGAAGGTTTATTGTGATCAGCCGCCTGCGAATGGGGGGTTTGATGAGGGGATGACTCCGCCGGAGTATCTGCTCGTCGCTTTGGGCACTTGCGCGGGCTATTATGCCGCGGAGTATCTCAATAAGAACGGGCTGCCGAGCGCGGGGCTGGAGGTTTCAGTGCATGCCGATAAGGTGAAGGGTCCGGCGCGGATGGATGGGTTTCAGTTGAGGATCCATGTGCCGGC
>JAYVUQ010000267.1:0-1625 GCA_043787785.1 Bryobacteraceae bacterium | reverse complement strand
GTCCCCTGGTCCGGATCCACATGCAGGATGATCGCGCTGTCGATGTCGCTGAATGGCGTCACCGGATCGTCGGGGTCAAATACCGTCAGCGGCCCCGGGCTTAGCGTCACGCGGCTCGTCGTGTGTCGCAGATAGCCGATCCCCAGCTCATTCACTTCCACGTTCGGCATATCGCCCATGTGGAACGGATGATTCGCGTCCGGGTTCGAGTCGCTCTTGGGGCCCGGATCATAGTGCCCGCCCGCCCCCAAGAAGTTACCGCTCGCACCCGTCACCGGATTGATATTGGAGCAATCGCCGCGTTCGTGGATGTGGATCCCGTGCTGCGCCCCCGGCTTCAATCCAAGGATCTCCGCCTCGATCGTCACCGTGGGAATGATCCCGGTCGCGCTCTGCGTTAGCCGCACGACACCCGAGATGCCCGAACCCGGCACTCCCCTCAAGATGGCCTTGGCCGTGAGGACGCGGGCCGGTGGCGGTGCCGGTCCCTCAGGAGCCTGCGCTACGAGCCACGAGGTCGAAAGGAGCAGCATCGGTAAGAGTGGTCGGTGAAACATTGGACGATACTATAACACTTGTAAACTAAGGTCGAGCGCAATTCTAATTGGATATTCCCTATAGACAATTAGGGATTGCTCTCTCCTATGCTACAATTCTCCACAGGGACCCATGATCAAGCTCTCGCCCGCCGAAGGCCTAAAAACCGGCTCTGAGTATCTCCGCGGTACGCTGAAAGACGAATTGGCGCAGGATACCACCGCCTTCTCGAAACCTGCCATCGGACTGCTGAAGTTCCACGGCATCTATCAGCAAGACGACCGCGACCTGCGCAAGACCCAGCCTGAACGTTCGCACTCCAACATGGTGCGCGTCTCCGTGCCGGGCGGCCAGATGACGCCGGAGCAATACGGCGAGTTGGACGCGCTCGCCGACCAGGTTGGCGATGGCACGCTCCGCATTACTTCGCGGGGCGGCATTCAGTATCACTACGTCGGCAAGCGCGACGTAAGAAAGCTAATCTCCACCGTCATCCATGCCGGCCTGAACACCTGGGCCGCTTGCGGCGACGTCGTGCGCAATGTTACCGCCTGCGCCGCGCCCCTCGATCGGCCCGACATCACCGATTATGTTCGCCTGTTGGCGCGCGAACTGAAGCCCAAGACGTCCGCCTATGCCGAGGTGTGGCTCGATGGCGAGCGCGCGGCGTCTCTCGAACCGGAAGAAGTCGAGCCACTCTATGGCCAAACCTACTTGCCGCGCAAGTTCAAAATCGGATTTGCTTACCCCGGCGATAACACCACTGACATTTACTCAAACGACCTCGGATTTGTCCCCCATTTTGAGAACGGCATGTTACAAGGCTTCACGCTGCTGGCCGGGGGCGGCATGGGCCAGTCCAATGGCGTCAAGCTGAGTCATCCCCGCATGGCCGACGAAGTCTGTTATATCCCGACGGATGAGTTACTCGACGCGGCCAAGGCTGTCGTTACGATTCATCGCGATTTCGGCAACCGCGAGAATCGTAAGTTAGCCCGCTTGAAGTATGTCCTCGATGACAGGGGCCTCGCCTGGTTCCGCGAGGAATTGGCAACCCGCCTCGGGCATCCGCTGCTGCCACCCAAGTT
>JAYVUQ010000266.1:0-8078 GCA_043787785.1 Bryobacteraceae bacterium | reverse complement strand
CGCATTGGGCGGACGGTGTGGTGATTACGCCTTCGCACAATCCGCCAGCCGACGGCGGCTTTAAGTACAACCCACCCAACGGCGGCCCCGCCGACACCGACATCACCGGTTGGGTGGAGCGGCGCGCCAATAAGTTGCTCGCCGGGGGCAACACGGGCGTGAAGCGGGCGGCGGCGGCCCGGGTGCGGGCGCTGGATTTAGCAGGGCCTTATATTGAAGACCTGGGAAGCGTGATCGACATGGACGCCATCCGCGCCAGTGGCCTGCGCATTGGTGTCGACCCGCTGGGTGGCGCTTCGGTGCATTATTGGGCGCGCATTGCCGAGCGCTACGGCTTGTCGATGACGGTAGTGAACACCGCCGTGGACCCTACCTTCGCCTTCATGACCGTCGACCATGACGGAGCGATTCGCATGGATTGTTCGAGCCCCTATGCCATGGCTTCTCTCGTCTTGCTGAAAGATAAGTTCGACATCGCTTTTGGCAGCGATCCGGATGCGGACCGGCATGGCGTTGTGACGCCGTCGGCGGGGCTGATGAATCCGAACCACTACCTGGCGGCCGCGATCGATTACTTGCTTTCAGTGCGGAGCGAATGGCCCGCTACGGCGGCCATTGGCAAGACACTGGTGTCGAGTTCGATTATTAATCGCGTGGTGGCGGCACGCGGCCGGCGGCTGTTTGAGGTGCCGGTGGGCTTTAAGTGGTTTACGCCGGGTTTGTTCGATGGCACGGTCTGTTTTGGCGGCGAGGAGAGCGCCGGGGCGAGTTTTTTGCGGCGCAATGGCCAGGCTTGGTCCACGGATAAGGATGGGTTAATTCTGGGCTTACTCGCGGCGGAGATGACGGCGGTGACGGGCGTTGATCCAGCGGCTCGGTATGCGTCGTTGACAGCGCAGTTTGGAGTTTCTTACTACACGCGCATTGATACTCCGGCGACACCGGCCCAGAAGGAGCGGCTGAAAAAGCTGGATGCGGCTTCGGTAACTTCAACCGAGTTAGCCGGCGATCCGATCACGGCCAAGTTGACGCATGCGTCAGGGAACGGCGCGCCGATTGGCGGCTTAAAAGTGGAGACGGCCAACGGCTGGTTCGCCGCACGGCCGTCAGGCACGGAAAATATCTATAAGTTGTACGCCGAAAGCCTGGTAAGCGCGGCGCATTTGGAGCGGCTGGTGGTCGATGCGCGAGAGATGGTGGGTTAAGCAATCACTCGGGGTCGGCCGGGTTATTGAAAAGCACGGTGAGCTTGATAGAGCCGTGGCCCTTTTGGGGGAAGCCCTCGGTGTTGCGGTCACCCGGATCAAGGTTGGAGGCGGTGTCGTCGGGAGTAACCAGGATGCCGGGGGTTGCCCCGACTTATCCTGAAGCAGTATGGGGAAGAAGACATTCAAGAAGCCGAAAGCTTCGCTTAAAAAAAGAGAACTAAAGACGCTTCTAGCCCCTCCAGGAGGCATCATTGCCGGTTTTCCTGAGTTTTGGCAGCGGGCGTATGATGCCTTTCCGCAGTTCTTCGTGGCAACCGATCATCTTATGCTTCTCGTCAAGGCTGTTCTGGACAAGCCAATAAGCGGGGAGCTTCCGCGCATTCTTCATTACTCGACCGCCATAGTTTCTAATTCTCTGGGATCCTTGATTACGTTAGCGCTGAATGGCTACGGACATGACGCAATTCGAATCGCCCGCGGAATGTTTGAGAACTCGGTGAACGCGGCGTATCTCGCGAAGCACCCTACCGAAGTGCAAGACTACCTGGACTATCACTGGGTAGCGCAACGCCGGCTCCTGGATTACATGCGGAAAGACGATCCCGCGCTGTTCGAGCAACTCAAGAAATCGGACATCGACGACATCGATACCGAGTACGCTAGAGTGGCCCCCAGATTTAAAAGCACGAAGGGTAAGGTTCGGAGAGACTGGTGCATCAAGAACCTGCGAGAGAGAGCCGAGGTCGTCGGGATGGGAAAACTGTACCCGACATTCTATGGATACGCTTCCTCCATCCATCACGGTGATATCGGCGGCTTGGCCGCCCAGATTTCCACAGAGGATTTCCAGACAGAGATTGCCCCTTCGTTCAACGGCATTCGGGACGCCCTCATCATGGGACACCAGTCCGTCATCGTGGTCATCAAGAACTTCAACGAGGTCGCGGCACTCGGATTGGCCAATGAGATCAATGTCGCTGTCAGGAGATTCCACGAATCTTGGGACGGGTAGCCTACCCACACAAGAGGGGATTGTTTTGTTTCCGGCCGGGGTCTATTCTTTGCAACATGCGTATTGAGAGCCTGGGCGACAGCTACAACAAGTGGGTGAAGATCTTCCCAACGCCGAAACGAATCAAGGGCGGGAGAGATGGGCAAGAACTGCCAGACGAAGAGCATGATTGGGTGCTAGGCACCGTAGTCAATGACAGTTTGCCGATAGAGAACCGCGCGCGCCATTTCATAAGCGCTGTTCGGCTCGAAGACATTGATCGACTCGATGAACATGGATGCCTTTGGCTGCGGGTCCAGATCAAGATGAGCGGGGACGACCTATGGTTCGAGCCACACAGTCCACCATCGCCGGACGACGCCCGATTGCTGCAGTATCGCGAACCACACATGAGCGATACGAAAATGTTTGCCTCGTCACCGGAGCTCGACTGGAATGAGTATGGTAACGCATACAGCAATGCTGCAAAGTTGATGGCTCGCACCGCTAGCGGTGATATTACTTCGATGCCAGTCGTTTTTCTATACCGTCATGCCATTGAGCTGAAAATGAAAGGCATTGTTGTTACTTTTGGTGACCTAACCTCAGCTGAACGCGGAGAGCTATACAGGTAGCACAAACTCGAGAAGCCACTGCAGCTGTTGACTGCAGTGGCGGAGCGCGATGGTCATGAGGTGAGTCAGCATTTCCGGGCCATGGTCAATCGGTTTCATAGCGACGACATCGACGGCATGAGGGCGCGGTTTCCGCGTGACAGATCTGACCAGAGCCATCCAATCAGCCACAGCAACAGCTACTACGTGCGAGTATTCGCCGGAGAGTGCGACCAGGTTCTCGTTGAACTCGATGACCTATTTGCTGCCCTCGAAAAGTCTGCGGGTGACGACTACGTGCGATCGATTGTCGGCGATGTAGACGTTGTCGCAAATGACGACTACGAGTAAACCCCGTTAACCCGGGAAACCGGGGCACTCCCCGGAGTCCGTCGGAGAGAAACCCCACGGGGTGAGGGATGGCATGAACGTCGACGGGAGGCGGCGGGTAAGTCGGGGCAACCCAAGAGTCCGTCGGAGTAAAAATGTGACGTACGCAGATCAATAAATTACGAGGCAAGTTTTCCCAGCACAAGTCTGTAAGTTGTTGCTTTTAGGTTCGACAAAGTTTCACTCCGACAGACTCCCCCTGCATCCTGGTAATTCTCCTAACGATAACGTAACCGGAGAGTTTAGCCGGATGAAAATGCTTCGAAGTTTGACCCAACCGCATTTCGGGGGAGATTGTAAACTCCGTCAAGCGCTGCTGGCGACCGACGCGGCGAGCCAGCTTCGGCCTGGGGCGGCTTGCGTAAGACGGCCCACCGGCCTGGCGTGCAACTGGAACCCATACTGGCACTCCATCTGTTCCACAAACTCCGGCGAGCCGAACGCCGCATCGTGGCGGGTAGCCAGCCGGAATAAGTAGGATCCAGGAGGTTGCCCCGCCTTATCTGGTGAGCGCGGCGCATTTGGAGCGGCTGGTGGTCGATGCGCGACAGATGGTGGGTTGAGTTATCACTCGGGGTCGGCTGGGTTGTTGAAGAGGACGGTGAGCTTGATGGAGCCGTGGCCTTTTTGGGGGAAGCCTTCGGCGTTGCGGTCACCGGGATCGAGGTTAGAGGCGGTGTCGTCGGGTGGGAAGATGACGAGCGAGCGGAGAAATTCTTGAAGGTCGTTGCGGGCAGCTTCTCCCAGCGCGGCATACCGGTCGCGCGCGGCTTGGGCTTCGCCACCATGCCAGAGGATGACTTCGTTGAGGGTGGCGGAGCGCCCATCGTGGCCGTAGGGAGACGTGCTGCCGACGCCCCAGAGGGCGGTGGTGAGAAATAGCTTTTGGTAGGAGCCGTCGTAGTTCCGTTCCCAGAAATCAGGACCTAGGTCGTGGCGCTTTAGATCGGTGAAGATATTCTTCACCAGGAATGGCTGAAGCTTGGGGACAGGCCGCCGGGCTCGCCGATGCAAGGCGGACATGGCCCGGTAGAGGCTCGAAAGGCCCGTGGCATCCTCGAGTTCCGATTCGGGTTCCGGCTTGGCCGCTACAATGTTTTTGAGATGCTGTTGGTAGGTCTGAAGGGCCAACGAAACTTGTTGGCTGCCGGCTTGATACTCGGCAAGTGCGCGAAGGGTCTCACCTCGATTCGCGAAGCCGTGCGACTGCTGCAATTGTTCGACAGTTAAGTAACGCTCCTGCGGCTCAGGGCGCAAAGCCTTCATCAGGATCATCTCTAAGTCACCCTTGAGCGCGGGTACCCACGCGCTGGGCCGGGTGACTTCCTGGCTGGCCAGGGCCATGATCGAAGCTTCCGCGTCCTCGCGGGGGGCTCGATTGGTGAGCAGGCAATAGAGGACGGCGGCCAGGGAGTAAATGTCGCTGCCCGTGCCGATGGGTTCGCCCAACAGCTGCTCCGGGCTGGCGTAGCCGGGAGTGAGCATCCGGAACCCGGTGACGGTAGCCGGGGACGGAAGATCGAGCGCCTTTGAAATACCGAAGTCGAGTAACTTCGGCTCACCCTCCCGAGTAACCAGAATATTATTCGGCTTCAGATCGCGATGAACCACGAGATTCCGGTGTAAGTAAGCAACGGCGGGGCACAACTTAAGAAAGAGCTGGAGTTTTTGGCGAAGGGTAAGTTGCGTTGCATATTCGTCAATCGGCTGACCTTCGACATACTCCATGGCCAGAAAAGGCTGCCCATCCTCGAGTCGGCCGGCTTCGAGCAGGCGGGCAATATTGGGATGAACGAGCGCGGAGAGAATCTGCCTTTCTTGTAAAAAGCGCTCGCGTTGGGAATCGTTCAGGCCGGGCTGGAGTAACTTCACCGCGGCCCGTTGGGCGACTTCGCCGTCTACGCGTTCCGCGAGATAAACGACGCCCATGCCGCCACGGCCAATGACGCGCAATAACTGAAACGGGCCACAGCGGGCGCCGGGCGCGTCCAGCCAATTGAGCGCCTGGCCGGCAGCGAGCCGGATGGGGCTTTCGAGCAACTGCTCGCCCTGGCCATCGAAGGCGAGGAGTGCTTCGGCTTGCCGGCGAACGTCCTCTTCCACTGGGTGTTCCGTAAGATACCGAGCGCGGCCCGCGACGGTGAGATCGGCCAACTGGTGAAATAGGTCGGCGACACGCTCGTTCATCCGGCCATCGCCTTGTGGAGCATCGCCTGTGCTAACCGCAATTCGCGGCGCCCGGTATGGACGGACATCGTTAGCGCGGTGGCCGATTCGTCCGCCGTCATCCCGCCGAAGAATCGCATCTCGATGAGTTGGGCCTTGACCGGGTCAGTGCTCGCCAGCCGGTCCAGAGCCAGGTCAATGGCGAGCAAAGATTCGTCCGGCGGACGGCCTAACTCCAGGCAATCCGCCAACCGGACTTCGGCCAGCACGTTTCGTTTTTCCGTCGAGCGGGCGCGGGCCAAATCGACGAGGACTTGACGCATCAGGCGCGAGGCAATGCCGAAGAAGTGTGACCGGTCCTCAAAGGAGGCCGGACCGCCGCCGGCCAAGCGCAGAAAAGCCTCATGAACTAAGGCTGTCGTCTCGATGGCTCGCTCACCAGCCTCGCGCCGCAGATGCCCGGCGGCGAGTTTTTTCAGCTCGTCGTAGACGAAGGGGATGACGGCATCGAGCGCCCGCGCGTCGCCCGTGTGAACCCGTTGTAGTAGTTCCGTGATGCGCACGATCGATTGCTGTGTTACCCCGTTGCCCGGTGACGCGGTCGAGATGTAAACTCCAGCCGCGCTACAAACGGCGAACCCGCCAGCGACTGCGCTATCGCTAACTAAGTTTGGTTAGGTGGTGGGGAAGTCGCGGGGGATGAGACCGGCGGCTTTGAGTTCGCTCCAGACGGGGGCAGGGACCTGGGCTTCGCGAATCAGCTGGACGGTTTCGTAAAGGCGTTTAGGGTACATGCTGGAGGTGACGATCTGAGTCATGACGTCGGGGAAATGGACGACCAGAAGGCCGGCTACGGCGGCGGCTACGTGGAGCAGGGGTGTGGACCCGCAGATTTTAAAATAGCGGGACATAAGGGCGCGTTGTTCGGCGTTGGCCACTTCGTAGTTGTAGAGGAAGGGCGGGGCGGTGGCGGGGTCTTGCGTGAGGGTGAAGGCTTGGCCGTAGTTGATGCCCATGAGCGTCACTTCAAACTTGGGGCCGCTCTGCGCGGCTTCGATGATCTTCATCAAGGACCCGAGAATGGAAGGGCAAAAGGTGAGGCCGGCGTAGTCGAGGATGCCGGGCTCATCGGCGATGAAGCGATGGACGAAGTCCGGCTCTTTGATGCCGAGGCCGATACGTTCGACGAAGCCGCCTTGCTTTGCCGTTTGGAGAAAACGGACGGCGGGACGGACGTCGGATTCCCAGGTGAGGCCGACTTGCTTCTCCATGTCGGGCGAATCGTGGAGGGCGACGCCGTAGAGGTTGCCGCCGCCAAATTCGATGCGCTCGCGACAGATTTGTTGTTCAACGCCGGCGGCGGAGGGGTCCCAACGGTCGGTGAAGCCGTGGTAGCGCGAGGGGATGCCTTGCAGGAGGGCTTCCGGTTGGTGCTCGACAGCACCGCCGGTGGCGAGGCCGAGGTAGCGCAGGCACTTGGTTTGGAAGCGAATGGAAGTGGGTTCGACCCCGAGGATTTCGAGGGCGCGGCCGAGCTGGAGCGTGGCGCGATACAGCACGGCGGAATCGAAAGTGCGAATGCCGAGGTGGAGGGCGGCGCGCACCATGGGGACGACGTGGAGTTCGACATCGACTGCGCCGTCGCTCTCTCCCGAGGGGAGGGTGGGGGCGGGGCCAAAGCCAAAACGATGGCAGCCGAAGGCGAAGCGATCAGCGGAGATTTCGCGAGTTGCGGGCATGGAGTACCAGGATATCAGGCAGCCTGAGCTTCGTCTCGCGGTGGCCTACCGGGTTAAAGCCTACCGGTACGCTTCGTCCAGCAATTCGATCACGTGCTGCACTGGCCGGTTGTGGCCATGCAGTTTTTCCCCGGCGCGCAGTTGCAGCATACAGCCCGGATTTGACGAAATCACCCGATCGGCCTTGGTCACATTGACGTTGCCCATTTTCGATTCCAGAATCTCCATGGCCAGTTCGTTTTGCACCACGTTGTAAATCCCGGCGCTGCCGCAGCAGATACTGGCGTTCGGCATTTCGACGAACTTGATTCCGGGGATGCGGGAAATGAGTTGCCGGGGCGCCTTGGTTACCTTTTGGCCGTGTGCCAGATGGCAGGAATCCTGATAGGTAACCACCGCGTTGATGGGCTTCATGTTGAGGTTCAGGTCGAGGCCGGCTAGAAATTCATTGACGTCGCGCATGAGGCCGACAAACTTCCCGGCGCGATGGACGTAAGCCGCATCGTGTTCCAGCAGGTGATGGTATTCCTTCAAAGTGGCGCCGCAGCCGCCGGTGTTGGAGATGATGGCGTCAAAGCCGCCGTCAACCATGGCGTCGATATTTTTACGGGCCAAATCGCGGGCCTGGTCGCGAAAGCCGGAGTGGGCGTGCAGCGCGCCGCAGCAGGTCTGTTCGGCTACTACGTGTACCTCGCAGCCATTCTTCTGCAGCACCCGCACGGTGGCTTCATTGAGCCTGGCGAAAAAGATATTCTGCATGCAGCCGGCCAGCAACGCGACTTTCTTTTGCTGCTTGCCTTCGGCGGGAAACACTTGCCCGATCTTGCCAAAGAACGTGGGCCGCTCGGAGGTGGGCGTCAGCTTTTCGATCTCGGCCAAGCCCAGCAACTTCAGGATGCCCGTGGCGCGCACCAGCGACTGGAGCCCGGTGCTTTGGTAGATCCACAGTTGCAAGCCGACCAGCGAAAGC
>JAYVUQ010000265.1:0-10272 GCA_043787785.1 Bryobacteraceae bacterium | reverse complement strand
CTTCCTCTACATCGCGGACTCTGGCAACGGCGTCATCCGCCGCCTCCAGCGCGGTCTGCTCACCCGGGTCACCTCCGTCGCCGGCTTCAACCCCGAAATCAGGTTCGCCACCATCACCGGCCTCGCCATTGACCCCCTTTCCAATGACCTCTACGTCGCCGAAGGCCGCGACTCCCCCGTCCGCCGCATCACCGCCGCCGGACCCTTCGTTTTCGCCTATGGCGCGCGCGACCTGGCCGTCGATTCCGCCGGTACCCTGTGGCTCGCCGATGGCCCCTTTGTTCGCAAGCTGAGCCGCCTGGGCTCTGAAATCGTCGCCGGCACAGGCAGCTTCCAATACGGCGGCGATGGCGGCCTGGCCACCGACGCCCGCCTGCGCTCACCCTCCGGCGTCGCCAGTGACAAAGGCGGCAATATCTACGTCGCCGATACCGCCAACCACCGGCTTCGCCGCATCGGCCCCGACGGCCGCATTGACACCATTGCCGGCACTGGGGAAGCCGGCTACAGTGGCGATGGCAACCTCGCCCTTACCGCCAAGTTACGCTCTCCCATGGGCGTAGCCGTTGACGGCGAAGGCAACGTGTATTTCTCCGATACCGGCAACCATGCCGTGCGCCGCGTCACCAAAGCCGGCATCATCGACACCATCGCGGGCACTGGCGAACCTGGTGCCGCTGGAGACAACGGGGTCGCTAAGCGCGCCCAACTCAACCGGCCCCAAGGCCTGGCCTTCGATCCCGCCGGATGGCTCACCATCGCCGATACCGAAAATCACCGCATCGCCCGGGTGTCCGCCGCGGGCGTCCTCACCGTCATCGCCGGACGCGGCACCCCCGGCAATACCGGAGACGGAGCGCTCGCCAAAACTGCCGCTCTGCAGCGCCCCACGGGCGTCAACTACGACCCCAAAGGCGCGCTCTTCATCGTCGATAGTGGCAACCGTCGCATTCGCTGGCTCAACCCGCAGGGCCTCATGATGGGCTTTCCTTCCGAAGGTCTTATCGAGCCGGTGGCCCTGGCCTGGAGCGGCGACAGCTTCTATCTGGCCGACGCTGGCCGCCATCGCGTCTTTCTCGTTTCCGCCAACGGCGCACGCGCTAGTATCGGCGGCACCGGTGACCCCGGCTTCACCGGTGACGATGGCCCCGCCGCCGCTGCCAGCCTCAACCGCCCCCTCGACATCGCCGTCACCGCGACGGGTGACTTGCTCATCGCCGACCAGGAGAATCATCGCATCCGTGCTATCTCGCGCGCGGTCACCGGCCCCCTGGCCATCACTCAGCCTGGGCTCACGGCCGTCGTCAGCGCCGCTACCCTGCGCGCCGCGCCGGCCGTCCCTGGCAGCTTACTCACCCTCTTTGGCACAGGCCTCGGGCCGTTGGTTGCCGTCCTGGGCCGCGTCGACTTACTCGGGCGTTGGGAGACTCACTTAGAAGGCGTCGAAGTCCGTTTCGATGGCTTCCCCGCCCCGTTGTTCTATGTCTCGGACACGCAGATCAACTTACAAGTCCCTCGGCTGGTTACTGGTCGTGCGCGAGTTACTGCCACAGTCTTGGTAAATAATACGGTCCGTGCCACCCGCACCATCGAAGTGGCTGACTCCGCGCCGGCCCTTTTCCTCGGCGACAACAAACAAGTGGCTGCCCTCAACGAAGATAGTGGCGTGAACCTTTCAATCAACCCCGCCCCCCGCGGCAGTGTTGTCACTTTCTTCGCCACCGGCTCTGGCCTCTGGGACATCGACTTACCCGATGGCGCGCCAGCTCTGCTTCCCTTGCCCCGCCCCAAGTTACCCGTAACTTTGTGGATCGGCGGCCAAGTTGCCGAATTACTCTATGCGGGAGCCGCCCCCGGCCAAGTCGGCTTACTCCAAATCAACGCCCGCATCCCCAAGGCCAGCCCCCCCGGCCAAGCCGCCGTCGTCCTCCAGATTGGCGACGTCGCTTCGGACGTGGGTCCCGTAGTTTCGATTTACTAATTGGAAGCTAAAGTGGCAAGAGGCGAATCCGACTCCGACTCACATCGTCCAGTTGCTCTGGCAATCAGAGCACGGACCCGCCCTTCGCCAATATCTAAGGGCAGAGTATCCTGCGCACGCACTTGGATCACTCTTCGCTGCATTGCCCCGCGCTTCGCCAGCAAGGCTCCAAAGTCCAAATCATGAGTAAAAACGACGAGCCCGCTTTTGGCCGCAAAGTCCATTGATATTCCCGCTCAACCCACGCTTGCCAACCACTTCACCTGCCGCCGCAACAATCCCCAAGCCAACCGGATCACCACCACGCACATCACCACCGCCACCAGCGCCACCCCGCCCACCACCAGCGGATGCGCCATCGTCAGCCACAACCCCGCCGCCACCGTCGCATCCTCCGCCAAACTCGTCACCACATTCGACACCGGCTCGGGGCTCTGGTTCACAATCAACCGCGTCCCCGTCTTCGTCGTGTGGCTCAGCAGCGCCATGCCACCGCCCAAAAGAAAGAAGATCACCTGCATCTTCGGGTCCGTCGGCGAAATCAGGCTAAATGCCAGTAGCGCGCCACCCACCGGCCGGATGACCGTATGTATTGAGTCCCACAGTGAGTCGAGCCAAGGAATCTTGTCCGCAAAAAACTCACAAACAAAGCCAATCCCCGCCACCACCAACACCCACGTATGCGAAACCACATCAAGGTTCGTCAACTGCGTGGGCAACTGCCACCAGCCAAAGCGCAGCGCCACGCCCACCGCGAGCACTGTGGCGTACAACCGCCAACCGGCCAAAAGGCTCAAACTAGCGGCAATCCCGAGAATTTCTAAGGCCGACATACGAGGATTATTACGCAAATCGGCTCGCCCGGGTTCCGTATACTGAAAGCTTGCGAATTCCTTTCCTGGCGGCAGTGGTGGTTTTGGCGAATGTGGTGGGCAATTTCTCGATGAGTTGGGGAATGAAGCATCGCGCCGCCGGCGAGCCCCTACTCACCGCCCTCGTCAACCCTTTCATCCTCCTGGGCATCGCCCTGCTGATTTTCTGGACCCTCACCCGCATCACGCTTCTCTCCCTGGCCGACCTCAGCTACGTCCTCCCCATCACCTCTATCGGCTATGTCCTCAGCGCCCTCGCCGGCTGGTTCTTTCTGCACGAAGCGATCACCCGCCCGCGCGCCCTCGGCATCGCCCTCATCACCGCCGGCGCCATGCTGGTCGGGCGCACTGGGCCGCAAGCTGCGCCGCAAGCTGGGCCGAAGGCCAAGGCATGACTTGGCTCCTCGTTGCCGGCGTCGTCATCTCCACCGTCGGTGCCGACTTTCTTCAAGCCGCCGAAATGAAGCGCCACGGCGCCATTGTCGACTTCCGCCCCAGCCGCATCGGCCGCGTCTGGCTCGCCATGTTCCAGCGCCGTTATCTCCTGGCTTCCATCGTCTTCATGGCGACGTCGTTCTTCTGCTTCCTGAAGCTGCTCGAACTGGCTGACCTCAGCTTCGCCGTCCCCGCCACGGCCGCCAGCCTGGTGATCGAAACGTTTGTCGCCCGCTACGTTCTCGCCGAACCAGTCGGCATCGCCCGCTGGGCCGGTGCCGCGCTCGTCGCCGCCGGAGTCTGGCTGCTGGCAGCGTGATGCTTTACCTGCTCTGGGCCGCTGCCGCTGCCACCGCCGGCTACCATCTGGTCGCCCTTTGGGCCGCCCTCCGCCAATGGCGGCGGCCCCCGGAGACGGGCACCAATCCCGGGCCGGTGTCGATATTGAAACCCGTCCGCGGCCTCGACCCCGGCTTCTACGAAGCCATCCGCAGCCACGCCCAGCAGGTGTACGCCCCCGGCTTCGAACTTCTCTTCGGCGTGGCGGATGCCACCGACCCAGCCATCGCCGAAATCGAGCGCCTCCGCCACGAATTCCCCCACCTGCGTATCGCATGGTTCCAGGTTACCCACCGCGCCCCCAATGGCAAGGTCGCCGCCCTGGTGGAAATCGCCCAACACGCCCGACACCCCCTTTGGCTCGTCAACGATAGCGACATCGCCGTCTCGCCGGGCTATCTGCTCGAGGTCACCGCCCCCCTCGCCCAGCCCGCCATCGGCGTCGTCACTTGCCTCTATCGCGCCGATTCCCACGGCGCCGCCGGACGCTGGGAAGCTCTCGGCATCGCCATCGATTTTGCCGCCGGCGTCCTCGTCGCGCCTCTCGCCGGCATCAAGGAATTCGGCCTCGGCGCCACGCTCGTCTTTCACGCTACTGACTTGGCCGCCATCGGCGGTTTCGCCGCTCTCGAAAACTACCTCGCCGACGATTACCAGCTTGCCCGCCACATTACCCAACTCGGCAAACGTGTCGAACTCTCGCGCACTGTCGTCGAAACCACCCTCGGCGAGGACTCCTGGCGCGGCATCATCCAGCACCAAATCCGTTGGGCCCGCACCATCCGCGTCTCTCGCGGCGACGGCTATTGGGGGCTCCCCGTCACCCACGCCGGCCTCTGGATCCTGCTGTCTCTCCTCAGCGGCCAAATCATCCTTGCGCTCGCCCTCACGCTCATCCGTTGGGCCAGTGCCTATGCCACCGGAGTCCTCGTCCTTCAAAGCCGCGTCGCGCGCGCCGGCTGGTGGCTAGCCCCCCTCTGGGATTGCTTCGCCTTCGGCATCTGGGTCGCTGGCTCAATGTTTAACACGGTGGAGTGGCGCGGGCAGCGGCTTCAGTTGAAGCCGGATGGTACGATGAAGCTGGAATGAATAGGCGAATCGGTCTAGTAGCTCTGGTACTGTGCGCCCTCTTTGGCGGCGCGGCTCTCACGGCACAAAAAGCGCCCCCGAAGCCGGATACGGGCAAAGCCAAGCGGGCGCTCGATGCCGGCGAACGCTTTGAGTCGGAAGGCAAAGATACCGAAGCGGAAGCCGCCTACAACGAAGCCGTCACGTTCAACCCAGCCAGTGCCACCGCCTGGCGCGCGCGCGGTCGTCTGCGCATGATGCTCAATCGTTTGCCCGATGCCCTCGCCGATCTCGACCAGTCGCTTACCCTCAATCCCGACGACGGCGAAGCATGGCTCCTCCGCGCCGACATCGACGCCGCGATGAACCAACCGGCCAAAGCCGTCTCCGATTATTCCCGCGCCATCGCTTCCGGCTTGGAACGAGCCCAGATCTACAATGCCCGTGGCGTCGAGTATGTCAAATTAGGCCAACATCAAAACGGCATCGACGACCTCACCAAAGGTATTAAGCTGCGCCTCGATAGCCCCGCTCCCTACAAAGACCGCGGCGTTGCCCTGGCGTTACTCGGCAAATACCGTGACGCCGTCGAAGATTATGACCGCGCCATTGCCCTCAAGCCCGATTACTGGGAAGCCGTTCTCGAACGCGGCTACGCCTACGGCCAACTCGGTAACTTCGAAAAGTCGATCTCCGACATGAACGCCGTCCTCAAAGCGCGGCCCAACTCCGAAAAGGCGTTCACCCTGCGCGGCGCCTCCAAACAACGCCTGGGCCAGCACGCCGAAGCCGTCGCCGACTTCACCAGTGCCATAAAGTTACAACCCGACAACAAACATGTCTATCTGGCACGCGCCACAAGCTTCATCGAGTTGAAAGAGTTAGACCGCGCGCTGTCTGACCGTTCCGAAGCTATTAAACTCGACCCCAACGATACCGAACTCTACGTCACCCGTGGCGGCACTTATCACTTACTCGGCGAACATGACAAAGGCCTAGCCGACCGCTCTGAAGCCATCAAGCGCAACCCCAATTACGCCGAAGCATTCTACGCCCGCGGCAGCGCCCACTTACTCCTGGGCGACTTGGAACGCGCTCAAAGTGACCTCAAAGAAGCGCTGCGCCTCAAGCCCGGCCTCACCGAAGCCTCGCCCTTACTCACCATGACCGAGGAGAAAATCGCCGCCGCCAAAGCGCCGCCGGTTACCGCCCCCGCCCCGGTGGTTGCCGAAGCACCCAAGGAACCAGCGGTAGTGGCCCAGGTGCCCGTCGTGATACCACCTCCCGCACCGAAGCGTGCGACGGCACCTCCCGCCGATCCCGCCGATCCTGTCCCCGGCGGTCTCACCGCGGAGGGCTACAACGCTCTCGGCCGCAAACTGATTCAAGAGGGCAGCTATCAAAAGGCCGTCGACGCCCTCACCGAGGCCCTCCAACTCGACCCCAAACACACCCTCGCCCTCAACGCCCGCGGCTTCGCTTACATGCTCCTCCGCCAATATCCCCCAGCCCTGGCCGACCTCAACTTCGCCATCGACCTCAAGCCCAACTACGCCAACGCCTACCTCACCCGCTCCGGCCTAAAATCCCGCATGGGAGACAAAAAAGGTGCCGAAGAAGACCGCATCAAACACGCCTCCCTCTCTGGCAAGTAGCACTTACTTCTACTTACAAATCCCCGCCGAGTCCCACCCTAAGCCCTTCGCCAACGCTCACCCAGCCCCAGCTGCTGTTTCCCATACGCAATCGAACGCTCCATATGCTCCCGCTGTTGATACTTCACTGCCTCCACAAAATGCGGGGGCACCGTCTGGTTCTGTAAGTCCTCAATCACCACATGCCCCTCATAGGGCCGTCCCTCGCGAGCCAGCTTCAGGAATCGTGCCAAGTCGCGCGCCCGCACCCGCTGATAATCCTTCCAGAAACCCGTCTCGTAAATTGGCAGGATCGCCGGCGGTCGCCCCGTAATCGGCTTGATATAAACATGCACCTTCGGGCACAGTTCGCGCGCCCGCGCCAAGATCTGCGGAAAGTCCACCACGCCTTCGCCCAGCGGTACCCACTGCACCACGATCCCCCGCTTCGTCTCATACACCACCGAATCCCGCAAGTGCAGCGTCACCGCATAGCGGCCCAACTCCTCCACGGTCGTCAGCGGGTCTTCCATCATAAACACGGGGTTGCCCGTGTCCAGATAGATGCCCACAAAGTCCGTGCCCGCCGCTTCCACCAATTCGCGAAACTCCCACGCGCTAAAGTCCTTGTGGACCTCAATAGCGATCTTCACCTGCGCGTCCAGCACCTGCGTCCGCACTGCCTTCAGGATCTTCAAGATCGTCTCCAGATGCGCCTCTGGGGGCACGCCCTTCGGCAACGACGCCCGGTCGCTCGCGATCACACCCCGCACAATAGGCGACCCCAGCGCCTGCGCCCGAATCACATTCTTGCGCAGGGTCGCAATGGAAGCGTCAATTTGGTCCAACGACTTGGGTAGCATCCCCGCCCCGCCGCTCTCCAAATGCAATCCCAACTGCCCCGCCTTGGCTCGCACTTCTTTCCAATGCGCCGGATCCTGCGACAGAGGGTCCACCGAATCCTGCAAGAAAATGGCGTCCAGCTTTTGGGCGGCCGCAAACTCCAAGTGCTGCGCATCGGTCCACCGCAATGCCCGCAAACAATAGGTGTTATATCCCATCGGAAACGGCGTCCCGGTTTGGGCAAAACTCACGGGGACAGTGGCCGAAGCCAGCAGAAAATCGCGGCGGTTCATGCTGCGCAGCCTATCACATCCGCAGGCCCGGCCATCGATAATCAATTCTCAAGTAGACCGTAACTGAACTTCTATCTAAGACTTACAACTTACTCCGACTATATTTTTTCCAGCGCTGCCAAGTCCTCAGCCTCGCCCGATCGCACCGTCACGATCTCCGGCGTGATGTTCCGCACCAACCCCATCAGCACCGCTCCCGGACCCACCTCCCGCGCCCGCCTCACCCCCAATTGCGCCAGCAACCGGACGCTCTCCTCCCACCGCACCGGACCCGGAATCTGCTCCACCAGACCCAGCCTCGCCTCCTCACCTGTCGTAATTTCCCTCGCCCGCCAATTGTTCACCAACGGCACCGACAAGTCCGCAAACGTCGCCGCCGCCAAGTGCGCTCGCATCTCCTGCTGAGCAGGGGCCATTAGGGCGCAGTGAAAGGGGGCGCTCACCGGCAGCGCGATCGCCCGTTTGGCCCCCGCCGCCTTTGCCAATTCCATCGCCCGCGCCACCGCCCCCGTATGCCCCGCAATCACAATCTGGTCCGGCGAGTTGTAGTTCGCCGCCGACACCACCTCGCCTTCCGCCGCCACCGCCAAAATGCCATCCAGCAATCCTGCCGGCAGTTTCAGCAAGGCTGCCATCGCCCCCACCCCAGCCGGCACCGCCCGCTGCATCGCCTGCCCCCGATGCCGCACCAGCCGCAACGCGTCCGCAAACGTCAGGCTCCCCGCCGCCACCAGCGCCGAATACTCGCCCAAGCTGTGGCCCGCCACGTAATCCGGCCTGATCCCCCATTCTGCCAACACCCGCCAAGCCGCCGTCGACACCGCCACCAACGCCGGCTGTGTGTTCTGTGTCAGCTTCAGCTCCTCTTCCGGCCCCTCAAAGCACAGGGATGACAGCGAGAAGCCCAGGGCATCGTCGGCCTCTTCGAAAGTTTGGCGGGCGATCGGACGGGAATCAGCCAAAGAACGGCCCATGCCGGCGAACTGTGAGCCTTGACCAGGAAACAAAAAAGCGGTTTTCATGAGATTCTTCCAAGTCTAGCCTCCCAGTCAACCAGAAAGGACATCGTATGATGGAGTTTCAAGAAAGTAACCTTGACGCCCCGTAGCGTGTCTTTTTTTAATGGCCGCCCCAATCTGGGCAGGTGGAAGGGCCCGCTGGGCCAGTTGAAAGGACCTTACCGGTGAAATTGTCTGAAATCTGCGTCCAGCGGCCTGTCTTTGCCCTCATGCTGATCATGTTCCTGGTCGTCCTGGGCATCTTCAGCTTCATCGACCTCGGCGTTGACCTCTTCCCCAAAAGTGACCCGGCCTCGGTCTATGTCCGCGTCCAGTTGCCCGGCGCCAGTCCAGAAGAAATGGTCTCCCAGGTCGTCCTGCCCTTGGAGGAGTCCATCGCCGCCATCGCGGGCATCGACGAAATGGTCGCCCGCGTCACCGAAGGCAGCGCGAATATCTCTGTCCAGTTCATCCTCGACCGCGACATCTCCGAAGCTGCCGAAGACGTCCGGGAAAAAGTCAGTGGCGCCATGCGCCGTCTGCCTCCCAACGTCCTGCCCCCCAGCGTCATCAAGGCCGACCCCGATTCTGACCCCATCATTAAGCTCGCCATGAGCGGCACCCGCCCCGTCCGCGAGTTGACAGAAATCGCCGACAAGCAGGTTCGCCGAGCCATCGAAACGGTCGACGGCGTCGGTAGCATCGAAATCAACGGCGGCCGTAGCCGTCAGATCAACGTCTTCCTCGACCTCGACAAGCTCAATGCCTATAATCTCAGCGCCCAGGACGTCGAGCGCGCGATCCGCACCGAAAACGTCGAAGCTCCCGGCGGACGCATCGTCCGCGGCGCTTCCGAACTCGGCGTCCGCACCTTGGGCCGCGTCAAGGATGTTGCCGAGTTCAACAACATCATCATTAAAAACGTCAACGGCGCCCCGGTCCGCGTCCGCGAAGTCGGCAATGCCGAAGATGGCATGGGCGAGCGTCGCACGTTTGCTTATTACCAGGGCAAACCCGCCATCTTACTCGACGTGCGCCGCCAAACCGGCGTCAACACCGTCAAAGTCGTCAATAGTATCAACGCCAAGCTTACTGAAATACGCGCTAACCTTCCGCCCGGAGTTACTCTCGACGTCACGACGGACCAAGCCAATTACATCCGCGCCTCCGTCGCCGCGCTCGAAGAGCACTTACTCCTCGGCAGCTTACTCGCCTCCCTCATCGTCTGGCTATTCATTCGCGATTGGCGCACCGTCGTCATCAGCGCCATCGCCATTCCCACTTCCATCGTGACCACATTCACCGTCCTGCGCATCATGGACTTTACGCTGAATTCCATGACTCTCCTCGGCCTCACCTTGGCCGTCGGTATCGTCATTGATGACGCCATTATTGTGCTCGAGAATATTTATCGATTCCTCGAGAAAGGCGATTTACCCCCTAAGGAAGCGACCATTGCCGCTACTAAAGAAATCGCGCTCGCCGTCATCGCCACCACCGTTTCTCTGGTTATCGTCTTCGTGCCCATCGCCTTCATGAGCGGCTACGCCCGCCGGTACCTGAACCAATTTGGCTGGACCATGGCCATCTCCATCCTGGTCTCCATGTTAGTGGCCTTTACCCTCACCCCGGCGCTCGGCGCGCGCCTCCTGAAAACGGCCACCGGCAAGAAACACGACGAAGAGGACAAACCGGATCTTGTCCACCGCTGGTATCTCGCCAGCCTCGATTGGTCGCTCAACCACCGCTGGGCCATCATCGCCCTCTGCCTGCTCACCTTGGCCTCCACTGTGCCGCTCTATAAGATCA
>JAYVUQ010000264.1:0-4217 GCA_043787785.1 Bryobacteraceae bacterium | reverse complement strand
AAACAGAAGATGGCCCGGTGGATGCCGCGGCAGAATGCCAAGTCCGCCCCGGAAAAAGGTGCCTACGACTTTGACCCAGTGAAACATACGTGGCGGCTGAAGTAACTCAGGCGCGCTGATAACTGGGCGCCACCAGCACTAACCCGGCAATACCCAGAAGCGCGCACTCGTCTTCCCATTCAAAAAAAGCGATCTGCTTCCACGCCAAGCGCGAGACAGCGGAAAAAGGCTCAATAGCATGGTCGCCTTTGCGCATCGTGAGCGGCCCCCCGGGCGCACGTAGTTCGGCCCGCCATCCGTCCCGCTCGAGCGCCGCGCACAGCGTTTCGGCAATATGTTGCAAACGCTCGCGCACGCCGTTGGCGAATTGCGCGCCCACTAACTCGACGCCGGAACCATCCACAATCTCAGGCAACTGCGCAACGGTGCGGCCCTCGAACTCATGGCCCTCGGCGGCCACTTCCCAGCGGGGGCGATGAAAAGAATTGAGCACCGCGTCCCAACTGAGCGGCTTGGCGGTGGGGAGCCCGCGTTTGCGTGCCTCCCAAGCCATGAGGCGCCCTTCCAGTCCGTCAATATCGCGCAAGAGGCTCTGGGCGGGATGGGAGACCGTGCCGACGCCATCCGGCTGCCGGTGCATGGCATCAATGCGAGTCTGTACGCTGGGGTGCGTCTCATAGTCTCCGCCGGACTGGATCTCCGCCTCACTCATCAACTCTACCGGAACCTCGTTGAGAAAATTGAGCACCGTGCCGGGCCGGAAACGACGGCCAAAATCGTCGAAGCCGTTCAACATCGGCGGCGCCCAACCGGCCCTCAGCAAAGGTAGCATCTCACTCTCAAAATAGATGTGGAAGCGGAAGGCCAACTGCTGATTTTTCGCTAGCACCCGCTGCACGACATCGGAGCCATAATGCTCAGCGGCAAAGCGGTCAGCGGCAAACTCCTGTTGCCGCGAGGCCGCCAGGCAAGCCCGCACAAAGGGCTCAAACACCCATTGAAAAAGCGGAATCAGGCGGGGCGCCCATCGCTCCAGTGCGCCGAACAGCCGGGCGACAGCTTTCTGGGTTTCGACAATCCAGGCCCAGGCAAACATACTGCCCTTATAGAAGTGACCCAATTCGTGAGCGAGCAGGGCGGCCAACTCGTCGCGTTCGAGAGCGGCGAAATACGGCAAACCGATGGAGAGCACTCGTTGGCTGCCGATGCCGGCAAAGCCGGAATAGAAACCCGTCGCCGTGCGGGCATCGGCCGTTAATAAGACTAACGACGGCAAGGGCTGTCCGGTGCGCTGGGCCACGGCCTCGAGGAAACCGGTTAGGTCCGGTTGCTGGGCAGAGTTGAGTGGCACACCGTCGAGCGCTAAGTGAGTTTTACGGGGCACCACCGCCCAGGCGATGAGTAAGCAAGCGGCCGCCAGCGCAGCTAGCCAAGGGCCGAACAGCACCAATTCGGTTAGCGGCAGCGAACTGGCAATCGCCACGCAGACCAGCGGCATGAGGGAGCAGACTATGGCTCCCAGATAGAACGACACAACGAGAAAGGTTGTCCTCAGATGCGGCAAATCGTCCCTACCCTATCTCTACCCGTCACGAAAGTAAAGGGGGAACTAGTAGTGGTGCGCCCGGAGAGATTCGAACTCCCGACCTAATGGTTCGAAGCCATTTGCTCTATCCAGCTGAGCTACAGGCGCACACGCGGTTGTCCATAGTCTATCTCGATTGCGATGCTTCTAAAAGTCGGGGGAGCACCTTGACGCGAATCTGCGTCGGCATGCCGCTGGTGCGATAGATCCGTTGCGTCGCTTTGCGGAAGTCGCTCTCCTTGGCCTGGTTGATGTTGAGGAACTGTTGCGGGTTGCGATCCACCAGCGGGAACCAGGTGCTCTGAATCTGAATCATCAGGCGGTGACCGGGGCGGAGGGTATGAAAAACGTCGTTCACGGTGAACTCTACTTTGGCGGGCTCGCCGGGCACGAACGGCCGGGGCTGGTCGAAGCCGGTGCGGAACTTGCCGCGCATCACCTCGCCGCGGATGAGTTGCTGATAGCCGCCCATGCGGACCTTGGTGGGGTTGGGCTCAGGATCAGGATAGCTGTCCGGGTAGACATCAATCACCTTGACGATGAAATCCGAGTCAGTACCGGTGGTGGACACCCAGAGGCTATGGGTGATGTCGCCGGCGAGGGTGAGGTCTTCGTCGAGGACGCCGGTCATGTAAGTCATCACGTCGGGCCGGCGCGCGGCGAAGCGCTGGTCGGCGGTCATGTACTCCACCAGCATGCCGGGCCCGGTCTTATCGATGTAGGGCACGGGCTTGGCGGGGTCACTCACGTATTCGTCGAAGGCCGCGCTTTCCGTGGGCGGCTCCAGACTGAGGCCACCATTGGCCCGGACGTAGAACGTCTGCGGCTTCGCGCCGGCCGGGGGCCAGACCTCCCCGCGCCGCCATTGGTTGGCGCCGGTCTCAAACAAAATCGTCTTTGCATGTTTCCAGTCGCCGGTGGACTTCAAATGCTTGCGCACGAAAGGCAGTTCGACCTGTTCCTGATACCAGGGCCCCGTCTTGTCGTTAAAGCGAATGTCGCCCAACTGCTCGCCCGTGCCGGACCGGTACCAACAGCCATGGCACCAGGGCCCCATGACGAGCGTATGTTCGGTCGCCGGGCTCTGTTTTTCCAAAGTTTTGAAGAGTTGCAAGGCGCCATAGAGATTCTCGGCGTCGAACCAGCCGCCCACCGTCAACACCGCGGGCTTAACGCCTTTCACATGGGGGCGCAAGTTACGCGACTTCCAGAACTCGTTGTAAGTGTCGTTCTTCATGATGTCGTTCCAGAAGGGGACATCGTTCTTAAAGTACTTCTCATTGGCGTTGACCAGGGGGCCCATCCGCAGGAAGAAGTCATAGCCATCGGGTGTCTGATGGTCGAACCGGTCCGCGGCGGTGGGGCGCGGTTCGGGACGCGGGCGGCCGAAGCTGGCCAGGAAGTTGAAGGCATGGGGCAGAAAGAGCGCGCCGTTGTGGTGGAAGTCGTCGCCGGTGAACCAATCCATGATGGGCGCCTGCGGAATGGCGCACTTGTGGGCGGGGTGGGCGTCGATCATACCCGCCGCCGTGTAGAAGCCCGGATAGGACGAGCCCCAGGTGCAGACCTTGGCGCTGTTGTTCGGCAGGTACTTCACCAGCCAATCAATTGTGTCGAAGGTGTCGGTGCTTTCGTCGAAGTCGCGCGCCCCCTTGGTGTCTTTGTGGGGCGTCATGTTGGTGAATTGACCCTCGCTCATGCGCGTGCCCCGCACATCCTGGAAGACGAAAATGTACTTGTCGCGCGCCAGCCACGGGTTGCTGCCCATCTGGTCGCGGTATTGGTCGACGCCGTAGGGCGCCACCCCATAGGGCGTGCGCATCAGCATCATGGGCCAAGCTTGGGTTTGGTCCTTCGGCAGATAAACAGAGGTGAACAGCTTGACGCCATCGCGCATGGGGACGCGGTATTCGTACTTGGTGTAATTGGCCTTCACCCAATTGACGTCCTGGGTGACACCTTGGGCGTGGAGGGTGGCCGCCATGACCAGAAGGAGGCAGAGACGAGTCATTTCGTTAGGATAGCGTGGCCCGCGCTAGCATCAGAAGTAGAGATGCTCCATATCGTCCTGCCCTTCCTCGCTTTGAGCGCCGTGCCCTTTCAGCAGGTGGAACCGATTCTCGTCCGCGCCTGCCTGCCCTGCCATGACGAAGCCAAAGGCGCGGGCGGAGTTAGATTGCATACGCGCGCGGCGGCAGTTAAGAATCTGAATGCCAGCCTGGTGCGGGTGATCGACATGGACCCGAATCAGCCAGGGGCGATGCCGCCCGGGGGCCAGCCTTTGCCCGCGGCTGAGCGCGCGCTCATCGCCGCCTGGATCGGCGAAGGCTCGCCCTGGCCGGCGAATCGGGTATTGAAGCTGCCAGAGAAGGCGGGCAAAGACGATGCATCTTTAACGGCGTTGATCCGGCGAAAAGTGATGTCGGTGCCAGCGACGGCTTGGGGCAAGCCTTACCGACAGACAATCCCGGGCGCCGATGCCGCGTTTGAGATGTTGCCGATTCCAGCGGGGAAGTTCATGATGGGGGGGACGGAAAAAGACGAACTGCCGGCGCGCGAGTTGAAAGTGGACGCCTTCTGGATGCAGAAATACGAAGTGACCTGGGATGAGTATCGCCTGTTCATGTTCGCC
>JAYVUQ010000263.1:0-1796 GCA_043787785.1 Bryobacteraceae bacterium | reverse complement strand
TCCAGGTCCTGCCGGGCATAGTTGGGGTCCGATGACATCATCGAATGGACCAGGTAAATGGCTACATCGCAGCCCTGGAGGTTTTCGGTGAGACCCGCGAGGTTGGTGAAATTGGTCTCGCGGATCTCCAGGAGCGGACGATCGGCCCAAACGCGGTCACGCAGCTTGCCTGCGGAGCGGGCGAGGCAGCGGACGGCATGGTTGGCGTCGAGGAGTTTGGGAACCAAGCGGCCCCCGATGTATCCGGTTGCTCCAGCGATAGCAATGCGCATTGGCTATTATCCGCCTAAACCGGGAAGGAAAATAGCCACCAAGTGACTCTGATCGGGATTCCCGCCGGTAACTGAGCGCGAAACTGCCCGAAGGAGCGTTTCAGGCTCAACAGGCCTTGCAGCGAGTGGGCGCAAACAACGACACCTTGCTCGCTGCCGGTCACCTGAAAGTGATGACCGGCGTGCTCCAACTCCAGATTCACGTGCAGGTTAATGGCCAGTTTGCTGATCCTTGGTGCTCACCTTGACCATGCCATTGACGCGCCACATGGCGTGGGCGGCCGTGGCGGAGGCGGAGCTGGGGACCGAGACTTCGAGGTTGCGGAATTCGTAGGTGATTTCGGCGCCGCGGCCGGTCAATTTGTCGTAGAGGCCGATGGCGAGGTCAGGCCAGGTGGTGGTGTCGTTCGGTTTGGTTTCCATACAGTTGAAGATGTGGCCGGGATGGGCGATGACTCATTGTCTGGTATGCTGCCGGAGATGCCGCCGCCGCTGCCCGCGATTCTGGAAACCGCGCTGTACTGCCCGGAACTTGTGGCCGCCGAGGGATTCTATCGGGACGTGCTGGGCCTCGAGTTCCACTCCCGCGCTGAGGGCCGGCACGTCTTCTTTCGCTGTGGGGCGGGGATGTTGTTGCTCTTTCATCCAGCGGCGACCATTCTTGAGGACTCGCCGACACGGCATGGGGCGGTGGGCCCAGGGCATATGGCTTTTCGAGTGAGCGAGGCCGAGCTGGAGGACTGGCGCTTGCATTTAGTGGACGCTGAGGTGCCTATTGACAGTGAAGTGCACTGGCCAAATGGAGGCCACTCGCTGTACTTCCGGGATCCGGCCGGCAACGTGTTGGAAGTGGCCACGGCCGCGCTTTGGGGGCTTTAGATGGCACGCCGGGTAATGATTACGGGCGTGAGCGGGTTTGTGGGAGGCTCATTCGGGGTTTATTTGCGGCGGCTGGGCGGGTACCATTTGACCCTGGGTGAGCCGGGCGCCGGCTCGCCCAGGGTCGGTAGACGAGTTCTGGCCGCACGACCTGACGCAGCCGATTCCCGCGGAAATTCTGGCTGGGGTGCCCAGCGTGGTGGTCCGCACGACTACGATCCGTTCTACTTTGCGGCGCGGATTGCGGGCGCGGGCGTGGGGATTCGGGTTGCGTCACTGGCGGAGGCGGCTGGGTCGCTGCGTTGGGTGTTGTTTCAGCCGGACCGGGGCGGCGCTGAGCGCCCTGCGGGCTGCGGCGCTTGGGTATCGGCCCGTGGAAGCCTTTCTTACGGCAGTGGCTCGGGTGGGTGGGGAAACTGCTCGATAGACGGCGATAGGGACGGTACTTGTTGCCGGGCGTTGTGAGCGGGAGCGGACCGAGGCGGCGTTGGGCGCCCTGCGCGCTGCGGCGTTTAGTAGCTTTCGGTGGTCGAGAGGCCGAAGACGGCAGCGGCAGCGCCATCGCCGAAGAGGGTGCAGGTATCGAGGCCGTCCCAGTGCACGCCTTTCGACGCGAGTTCGGCGGCGACCACGGCAACATGGCGC
>JAYVUQ010000262.1:0-1869 GCA_043787785.1 Bryobacteraceae bacterium | reverse complement strand
CCCGCGCTGCCATAGCGACGAGCGATTTCGCCCGATAACATGGCGCCCACGGTGCGATGAATATTACGAATTGGCAAGCGGAACTCCACCGGCGTCTGCGACTCAAGCGCATCGGCGGCGTAGTCGATGATCTTGTAGTCGAGAGCTTGGTCCAGGCCGTGGTCCTGCTTGGTGGTGCAGCGGCGTGAGACGCGAGAAGGCACGGGCGGGTTGTAAAGTAACGAACTCAAGTCCAGGCCGCGCGCCTTCCAGTGGTCGATCCCCGGGCGCGCCTCCAGCCGGTCCACGCGACCGATCATTTCGTCCATGGTCCGGAAGCCCAGCTTGGCCATAATCTCTCGCACATGCTCGGCGACGAAAAAGAAGTAATTGATGACGTGCTCGGGCGTGCCTGTAAACTTGGCTCGCAATCGTGGATCCTGGGTGGCGATGCCAACGGGGCAGGTATTCAGATGGCATTTACGCATCATGATACAACCGGCAGCAATTAAGGGCATTGTAGAGAAGCCGTACTCTTCCGCGCCCAGCAACGCGGCGATTGCCACGTCGCGGCCCGTCTGCATCTTGCCGTCGGCTTGTAAGGTAACGCGGCTGCGCAGGTCGTTCATCACCAGCACTTGTTGCGTCTCCGCCAGCCCCATCTCCCAGGGCGTGCCGGCGTGTTTCAGCGAAGTAAGCGGGGAGGCCCCAGTGCCCCCGGAGTCTCCCGAAATTAAGATGACATCGGCGTGGGCCTTAGCCACTCCGGCAGCCACGGTGCCGACGCCGACTTCGGAAACTAATTTTACCGAAATGCGGGCACTGGGATTGACGTTCTTGAGGTCATAGATCAACTGCGCCAGATCTTCAATAGAGTAAATGTCGTGATGCGGCGGAGGCGAAATGAGCCCAACTCCCGGCGTGGCGTATCGCACGCGCGCAATCGTCTCGTCCACCTTATGTCCGGGTAACTGACCGCCTTCGCCGGGCTTCGCGCCCTGGGCGACTTTGATCTGTAACTCGTCGGCATTTACCAGGTAATGCGTCGTCACGCCAAAGCGGCCCGAAGCCACTTGTTTAATGGAGCTGCGCCGCGAATCCCCATTCGGAAGGGGGGCGTAACGGACTTCGTCTTCCCCGCCCTCGCCGGTATTGGAGCGGCCGCCGATACGGTTCATGGCAATGGCCATGGTCTCGTGGGCTTCAGTGGAAATACTACCGAAGCTCATCGCACCGGTGGCAAAGCGCCGCACGATGTTCTTTGCGGGCTCTATCTCATCCAGCGGAATCGACTTACCGTTCTTGAACTGGAATAGGCCGCGCAGCGTGCAAAGCTGCTCGTTCTGCCCATCCACCATCGCGGCAAATTCCTGATAGCTGGAATAGCTATTCTGGCGTACGGATAGCTGTAACTTCGACACGGTGCCGGGGTTCTGTAGGTGATACTCGCCGCGGATCCGGTATTGGTAATTACCGCCGACATCGAGCTCGGTATCGTTGTCGGTGAGCGGAGTGAAGAAGGCGAAGTCGTGCTTCATCTTCGCCTCTTTGGCCAGCACTTCGAGCCCCACCCCGCCGATGCGGGAAGAAGTACCCGTGAAGTAACGCGCCACCATCTCCTTGTCGAGCCCGATCGCCTCAAAGATCTGCGCGCCGCGATAGCTCTGGAGCGTCGAGATGCCCATCTTCGAGAAGACCTTCAGCAATCCCTTACGCACCGACTTCTTGTAATTTCCGAGCGCCTTTTCGAAGGTGACACCGCTGGGCAATTGACCGCGCATCGCCATATCTTCGAGCGTTTCGATCGCGAGGTAAGGGTTAATAGCGCTGGCGCCGTAGCCGATCAGCAAACAGTAATGCATCACCTCACGCGGTTCGCCGGATTCCACT
>JAYVUQ010000261.1:0-6002 GCA_043787785.1 Bryobacteraceae bacterium | reverse complement strand
CTTTACTTCGACGGTCTCCGACACCTGGCCCACTTCCAGCTTGAAGTCAACCCGGGCCGATTGATTCACTTCCAGTGTCAGGTTGTCCTGCACACTCTGACGGAATCCGGTCTTCTGCGCCGTCACTTTGTAGCGACCGGGCTGGAGAAACGGGATAGTAAACGACCCGTCGTCGTTGGCCATTATCTCTTTGACGATAAGCGTGTCCAAATTTTGCGCGGTAATCTTGGCTCCAGCAACGGTCGCATTGGACCCATCACTCACTGAGCCGGTAACGGTGGCGTAGTTTTGCGCAAGAAGCAAGGCTCCCAACCCGAGCGTACAGAGCAGATAGCGAAACATAGCAAGACTCCAAACCGGGGAATAGACGTTGCCATATCATATCAAATTCATTACAGAGATCTCATTTCAGGCCAGGAATGAAGATCGCGCTACGCTGAAAAGGAAGTGAAGAAATTCGTCATCCTCTACGTGGGCGCCATTCTCGGTTTGGCGCTGCTCTACCCCCTGGTGCGTTGGTCGATAGGGGAGAAGAAGGCCGTCCGGATTTATCCCTCGCTCGCGGCCATGATTCCCGCCGACACCGAGTATGCCGTCGGCTTTCAACTCGAACGACTGAAGACCACGCCCCTCTACAAACGCTTGGTGGAAGGCCGCCGGATTCCAATGATCGAACAGTTTGCGGCCCGCACCGGCTTCGATCCCCGCAAGAGTATCTACGAGCTTTTGTTGGTATCCAACGGCCACGATTCCGTTGCTCTCGCCGTCGGCAAGTTTTCGCGCACCACCGAATTACGACAAGGGATGGAGCCGCCCATCAGAATTGAAGGCGACCGGACCACGCGCGAAACGTACAAGGGTTTCACGCTGGAAGGCAATGAAAACGCGTCCTTGTGTTTCCTGAACAGCGCCACCGCCATGGCCGGACCAGCGGGGGTCCTGCGCGCGTTGATTGACCGTCAACAGCAAAATCCACAGCCACCGCCGGCGTTGATCGAGGCCATCGACGGCATTCCTCTCGAAAATCAGATTTGGGGTGTGGCCACGGGCGATGTGAACCGCTGGCTATCGAATTTTAAGCTCGGTTCGATAAACCTGAAGTCGCTGCCCTTCCGCATCAACCGGGCCAACTTCGCCGCCAATGCGAACGCCGGACTCAAGGCCAAGCTAAGCCTCGATTGCCCCGATGCCCAGGCGGCCGAGCAACTGTCGATGGCGTTACGCGCGGCCATTGCCATGTTGCCCACCGGGAAAGAACTGGCTGCGGCGCTCGAGCAACTCGATGTCCGGCAGGACGGGGCCACGGTGAATGTCCGCGTGAATCTAAGCGCCGACTTACTCGAGAAGTTACTCGGCGCCTGAACTTACTTTTTGGCCGGAAACGGAATCGCGTCGCCCAAATTCATTGACCCGCCGCCTTCGCTGACGTAGTTGCGATTCCAGTTCGGTATCTCAACGACCACATCGCCCTTCACCACCGCCTGGCATCCCAGGCGCGACCTCAGCGTCAAGCCGGCCGCGGTATCCAGTCGGTCGAGTTCGTCGTCCCCGGCTTCGGAGAGATGTTCAGCGCCTTCCTTCACAATCACGTGGCACGTCGTGCAGGCGCAGCTACCGCCGCAGGCGTGTTCGAGCTGCACATGGAAGTGCATGGCAATATCCAGCAGGCTCTCCTGTAAACCATGCTCACTGTAGGGAAGTTTGCCGGACTCAAACTGGACCATTTGGCCTTCGCTTTGTCCAGCCGGAAGGAACGTAACTTTCGGCATTAGCCCTAGTTTAGCATTGCTATACTCAGGCTATATCGTGTTCCACCAGCTCGAAAAGTCCATCCCGGTTGAAATAGCCGCCCGTCTCTCGCAGAAACTCCAGATTGAGGCGCCCGTGCAAATGGAGCAGCCTCGCGACTCGAAATTTGGCGAGTTTGCCCTGCCCGTCGCTTTTCAACTCGCCCGTCAGATGAAGCAGTCGCCCAAGGCGATTGCGGAGAAGCTGGTGGAGGCGATCGGGCCTTTGCCCGGGGTAGCGGCGATTGAAATTGCCGGCAATGGCTACCTCAACGTGCGGCTCGATCGGACGCAATATTTGAAGAGCCTGATGCAGCCGCCCGCCGGTACCGCCACGGCCGGGGACGGCAAGATCATCATCGAGCACACCAACATCAATCCCAACAAGGCCGCACATATCGGACATCTGCGTAACGCCATCCTCGGCGACACCTTCGCGCGGATGCTTCGCGCCAGCGGCGAGACCGTCGAGGTGCAAAACTACATCGACAACACTGGCGTGCAAGTGGCCGACGTGGTGGTGGGGTTTCAGTATCTCGAAAAGAAAACCCTGGCCGAGGTAGAAGCCCTCGCCGCCGCGCCCCGCTTTGATTACTACTGCTGGGACCTCTACGCCAGAACCTCCACTTATTATCAGGACCATCCGGAGGCGCTCGCCTGGCGGGCCGAAGTGCTGCATTCGATTGAAGGCGGCACTGACGAAGTCTCTCAAGTCGGCCACACGGTGGCCGACGCCATTGTCACGTGCCATTTGCGCACCATGCTCCGCTTGGGCATTCATTACGATGTCCTACCCCGCGAGAGCGAGATTCTGCACTTACAGTTCTGGGCCAAGGCCTTTGAATTACTCAAGGAGCGCAAAGCGCTGTACCTCGAGACCGAGGGAAAAAATAAGGGCTGCTGGGTGATGCCCGCATCGGCATTTCGTGACGCCGCGCGGGCCGAAGAAGAAGATGTAGACGATAGTAAAGTTATTGTCCGGTCGAATGGCATTGTCACTTACGTCGGCAAAGATATTGCCTATCAGTTATGGAAGTTCGGCTTACTCGGCAAAGATTTCTTTTACGAGCCGTTCGAGGGATTTCCCGGGGTCATGGTTTCCACCGCTGAGCCGCAAACGGCCGCGAAGTCCCGCTTTGGCGACGGTAAGACGGTCTACAACGTGATCGACTCGCGACAATCGTACTTACAGGACGTCGTAGTCGCTGGCCTGCGGGCCCTGGGCTTCCATGCCCAAGCCGAGCAGTCCATCCATTTCTCCTACGAAATGGTGGCGCTTACCCCGCGGACCTGTGTCGACCTAAAGATTTCGATTTCGGACGAAGATGCCAAGAAGGCCTATGTCGAAGTCTCCGGCCGCAAGGGGCTGGGCGTGAAGGCCGATGACCTGTTGAACCAATTGATCGACACCGCCGGAGCAGAAGTGGGTTCCCGGAACGCCGAGGCCTCCGAAGCCGGGCGTCTCGAAATCTCTACGCAAATCGCCATTGGCGCTTTGCGTTACTTCATGTTGAAGTTCACGCGCAATACGGTAATTGCGTTCGACTTACAAGAAGCCTTAAGCTTTACCGGCGAAACCGGACCCTACGTCCAATACTCGGCAGTCCGGGCGGGACGGATTCTGACTAAGTTGGCGGACCAGGGCCAAGCGCTGCCTGACTATCAGAAACTAACGGCCACAGAGATCGAAACGATTGCGGCAGAGTTGGCCGATGAGAATCTGTGGCAGTTGACCTTATCGGTTTCGAAGCTCGAGTCAGCGCTTGCGCGCAGCATCGCTTCGGGCGAGCCCGCACACTTGGCCCGTTTCGCGTTCCAACTGGCACAATCGTTTAGCACCTTCTACGAAAACTATCCGGTATTGTCAGAGCAGAACCCGTCCAAGAAGGTCCTGCTCCTCTGGATGACCGATTTTTTCGCCCGCCAACTGCGCCGCACGCTGGACATTCTAGGCATCCCCGTCCCCGCCTACATGTGACACCTGACTAAGGCTCTAGTGGCGACCAGGGTGCATGCAAGCGTCGTATTTACAGCCGCATTTTCTGACCGACAATGCGCGAACGAGGGAGAATTTCCGCACTAGGCGGCCCGCAAACTATTGATTCCCTGAGGCTTGCCGCAAATGCGGACCACCCCGTGGGTGGTCCCGATTCCCCACGCCGATTCCCCAAGTTAGTAAGCCCGAATCGAGGCTTCGTGACTTACCGCGCCGGAGCGGACTTGCAACGTCACATCCGACTGCACCCGCACCTGGACCTGATACAGGCTAGGCACCGTGTTGCTCCAACCGGCTTTCGTCAGCGTGCCGCCCATTACGTTCACCGCCGGGACGGCTCCAGCAACAACTAGGCCTTGGTTGTCGACAACGCGGAGGCCGAAGTCAATGGTGCTGCCGCGGGCGGCGGAACGGGGGAGTTCGATCGTCGTGATGGAGTTGGCTTCGCGGGCCGCCTCGGGGCTCCAATAGGGGATGCGTAGCTTCTGAGCGGCGCCTTCGCAACTGACCGCGAGGTAGCCCTCGCCAGCCATCGCCGGGGCGTTCACTTGGAGACTGAATGGGCCGTCGGCAATGAATTGGGTGGAGGACAAAGTGAGGCCCGGGGCTTCGACCGTGCACAGGCCGGCGACGCCAGCGATCGGCTCCAACGTGATCGTGGCAGAGGTGCCAGTGAACTTGAGATTCGACGGCGTGGCGGTGAGCGTAGCGGCCAGGGCTTGGGTGGCTTCCAGCTTCCCTGCTCCACTCTCGACGACCTTGAAGGGCAACGCCGTAGCGCTGTTGATCAGTAGCGAACGATACTGTGCGGCGCTAAGGCCGGGGCGCTCGGCTTTCACTAAAGCGGCAAGGCCAGCGGCGATGGGAGCGGCAAGACTGGTGCCGGCCACCGTGCGATACCCCGTCGAGCCGTTGCGCTGCAGGGTGTCGGCCGTGTAGAACTGGTCACCGACAGCCAGCAGGTCCGGCTTCAGGCCCGCGCCCAGGTTCGGACCGCGGCCGGAGAACCAGGCTACCGTACGGTCGCCCGCCGTGTGCGCGCCGACCGTGATGGCGCGCGGCGCGGTGCCGGGGCTCGAAATCGAGTTCAGGCCCGGGCCCGCGTTGCCCGCCGCCACCACGACGATCACGCCCATATCGACGGCGCGCTCCAAAGCCTGGACGATTACATCGTCTTCCGGCCGCGGCGCGTAGGCCGAACCCAGGCTCAAGTTGATCACATCCATACCGTCGGTAACGGCGTCGTCAATCGCCTTCAGGATGCCGGCCGAAGTGCCCGAGGCGTCGTCGCCGATCACTTTGTAGTTTCCCAAGAAGGCGCGGGGCGCGACGCCCGAGATCGTGCCTTCGGGCGCTTCGTGGCGGATGCCGGCGGCGACCATGGCTGAGCCCGTACCGTGACCGTAAATGTCGTTGGCATCCGCGCCAAAACCCTTGCCGTTAAACCGCTCATAGCTGCGCGCGACGATAACCTTGCCCGTGGCGTGGCGGCTGTTCTTGGCATTGTCCACCCGGGGGTAGCCGGCCGGAGCCTCGAGGCCGTCGGCCTGCAGGCCAGGGTGCGTCGCGTCAATGCCGGTGTCGATAATACCGATCTTCATCCCCGCGCCGGCCCGCTCACGGCCGCCAACTTGGCCCCAGGCCTGGGCGATGGCTTGCGTGGCTTCGATCACGTCGCCCGTGGGCTTGTAAGTCATCACGGGATAGATACGCTTGACGGTGGGGTGGGTAGAGACGGCGTAAAGGTCGGCGTCTTCGATCTCGGTGATCAGCGCGTTCATGGTGGCGCTGGTGCGTTCAGTCACCTTGGCTCCGCGGCGGGTGAGGCTGACTTCGGCATCGGTCGCCGCCGCCCGATTCTTGCCTAAGGGCATCAACTCAACGATGTACTGTGCAGCTTGGAGCGATACGCAAAGACTAAGGGAAACGAGGAGGAACTGGGTAAGCATCTAAAGCGATTCTCAGGTAAAACTCCTAGAACTAGAAGCATCTCAGTTCCCTAGGCCTGGCTACACCAGGGGGATAGTAAGGGGCAATAGCGGCATGACGCTCCATTTTCTCGATCGCGCCATCGTTTTTCTCTCCGTTGCTTTCGTTCTGGGCATTGGCTAGTACTTCAGCGGCAATATATCCACCTCTCGTAGATTGCCGGTTAGCCTTTCTGGCTGCCAACTTAGCGGCGCGGGAGGTGATCGGCCTGTGCGCCTCAGGCACCAAAT
>JAYVUQ010000260.1:0-2251 GCA_043787785.1 Bryobacteraceae bacterium | reverse complement strand
TTCTCCACGCCATCGCCGACGAACACGAAGCGTAACGACGGCACGGCATGTTTCAGCGCCCGTGCCGCCACCACCACGCCGTTCTTGGCGACGAGTCGGTTTCGATGTTCATGAAGTGGTAATCAGTACCATCCTTATACAGGAACTCCATGTCTTGATCGTCCAGGCTGATCTTTTCGACGCTGTCCGTGGAGGCAAACCGGTGCTCGGCAAAGGCACCGCTCTTCAATCCGCGCATCTTCACTTGGACGAAAGCGCGGAGGTTGCCGGGCGTACGATGCACGAAACTGACGACGGAATAAAGTTCCGCATTGAACTTGATCACCATACCGGGACGAATCTGTGTGGCTTGCATAGCTGTTTCTAGTAGTTTATCAGCTACAATGCGATACAAGCATGATTCCGGAGTTCATCCCTGAAGGCCTCACATTCGATGATATTTTGCTGGTACCGGCCCGCAGTGGGGTAATGCCCACGCAAGCCGATACAAGGACGTGGTTTACGCGCGGAATTCCGCTCAATATCCCGGTCGTTAGCTCCGCCATGGACACCGTCACGGAGTCCCATTTGGCGATTGCTTTGTCCCAGCAGGGTGGCATCGGCGTCATCCACCGCAACATGACCATCGAACGGCAAGCCGAAGAGGTAGACCGCGTCAAGCGCTCCGAAAGCGGCATGATCGTCGACCCCTTCACCACCCATCCCGATCAGCCCATCTCCGTCGCGCTTGACCTCATGAAGCAATACCGCATCTCCGGCGTGCCCGTCGTCGACACCCAAAATAAGCTCGTCGGCATCCTCACCAACCGCGACATTCGTTTTGAAACTGACTTCACCCAGCCCATCGCCAATCGCATGACCAAGGATCCGCTGATCACCGTCCCCGTCGGCACCACGCTCGAGGACGCCGAACGCGCCCTGCGCAAGCATCGCGTGGAGAAACTGCTGGTGGTCGACGAGACTGGCGCCCTGAAGGGTCTCATCACCGTCAAGGACATTCAGAAAAAGCTCAAGTATCCTAACTCGGCCAAGGACGACCAGGGCCGTTTGCGCGTCGCGGCGGCGGTCGGTTCCACGGGCGATTACCTCGAACGCGCGGATGAACTAATACGCAAAAAGGTCGACGCCATCGTCATCGATTCCGCGCATGGCCATAGCGAAGGCGTCCTGGCTGCCGTCAAAGCAATCAAAGCCAAGTATCCAGAGGTGCAGTTAGTGGCTGGCAATGTGGCCACCTTCGAAGGCGCTCGCGATCTGGTGGATTTGGGCATCGACGGCATCAAAGTGGGCATCGGGCCCGGCTCCATCTGTACCACCCGCGTCGTCTCCGGCGCCGGCGTGCCGCAGGTGACGGCGATTGCGGAAACCGTAAAGGCTACCCGGCCTGCGGGAATTCCCCTCATTTCCGATGGCGGCATCAAATTTTCAGGCGATGTCACTAAAGCTATCGCCGCTGGTGCCGATAGTGTCATGATCGGGAGCCTCTTAGCTGGCACGGACGAAAGTCCGGGCGAGACCATTTTGTACCAAGGGCGCACGTTTAAGAGCTACCGCGGTATGGGTTCGTTGGGCGCTATGGCGGAAGGCAGCAATGCCGATCGCTACGGCCAAGCGCGTTCGGATAAACTGGTTCCTGAGGGTATTGAGGGGCGTGTGCCTTCTAAAGGCCCGTTGGCGGACTGGGTGTTTCAACTCGTCGGCGGCCTCCGCGCCGGCATGGGCTACAGTGGCTCGGCCAGCATTAAAGAATTACAGGAGAATGCGCGTTTCTGCCGCCTCACCTCCGCGGGACTCAGGGAAAGCCACGTCCACGACGTCATTATTACCAAAGAGGCCCCGAATTACCGTCTAGAGTAAGCTCCACGGAGGTCGGGTCTCTGTTGGCCGTCGCGGATGACAGACCCGTTAGAGTGGCCATGAAGACAGAGCCCCGTCCTCCCTGGAGTTGATTCGCCCGCCTACCGCACCCCCTTCCAGCCGTGAACGCAGTGAGCGGGCACTGCACTGGCTTTGCGTGCTAGCCCACCGCGTCAGCGGTGGGGCACATTCCCACAATTTTCCGCCATGGACTACTCCCAGTGCAGTAAGCACTACGCGACTTCCCCAAGTGCCTTCGCGCCATCAGCCGTTCGATAGTGAAAGCAGATGATCCTACTGCTTCTCCTGCTGGCGCAGGACCCCCCTCCCTCGGCCCCGCCCGCCCCAACCACCGTCCGCGACAAAATGGCCGCCTCCACCGAGAAACAGCGCG
>JAYVUQ010000259.1:0-3513 GCA_043787785.1 Bryobacteraceae bacterium | reverse complement strand
GTGGGACGTGAACGGCGAGCCATTGTCCGAGCGGCGACTGGCGGATTAAAGCCGGCCGAGACCAAACCCTTTCGGCTGGCCTTTGACAGCTTGGCCGAGAGCTGGAATCAGGCGTTGCCGCAAGTGGTGATCGCCAGCATCGACTTTGAATAAGGTGGCGGATGTGATGCTGAGCGTCAAGGTGGTTCCGAAAGCATCGAGGACCGAGTCGGCCGGCGTGATGGCGGATGGCACGCGCAAGATCCGGGTGGCGGCGGTGCCGGAGAATGGCAAGGCCAACGAGGCTCTGCGCCGATTTCTGGCCGCAGAATACGGGGTGCGTTTGAATCCGGTGGAAATCGTCGCGGGGCACACGGGGACGCGCAAGACGGTGCGGGTCCGTGCCGACTGAGGAATGGCTGCGGGCGGCGGCCCAAGGATGCGGCATTGACCTAGTCGGCGTGACGACGGCCGCTCTGTTGTCAGAACATACTTACTACTTGGACTGGGTGGCGCGTGGCAATGCGGCGGCCATGGGCTATTTGACGGACCACCGGGCCCAGAAGCGTGCGGACGTGCGGGAGATCCTGCCCGGGGCGAAGTCGGTCATCGTGGCGGCGGTGCTGTATAACTCACCGGCAACATCTGCACATATTTCGCGCTATGCGTGGGGTCGGGACTATCATGATGTGCTGCGCGAACGGCTGGAACGCTTGGTGGCGGCATTGCCCGTGGGCCACGACTATCGGATCTGCGTGGATACGGTGCCGGTGCTCGAGCGGGCGTTGGCGCGGCGAGCAGGCTTGGGCTGGATCGGTAAAAACACCTGCCTCATCAACCAGGCGGCCGGGAGTTGGTTCTTTTTGGGCGAGATCCTCACGTCGCTCGAGATGACTGCTTCTGGAGCGGAAGCGCCGGATCGTTGTGGGTCGTGTACGCGCTGTATCGATGCTTGCCCCACGGAGGCGATTGTCCCGACCGAGGGGGCGCATGGTTGGGAACTCGACTCGCGTCGATGTATTTCTTATCACACGATAGAGTCGCGCGAGCCCGCGCCGGTGGGGTTGCGGGAACACTTTGGCCAACTCGTGTTTGGTTGCGACATCTGTCAGGACGTTTGCCCTTGGAATGGTCGCGCCGCGGTGACGCTAGACGCTGACTTTGGCCCGCGGGACGCCCCGGAGGAGCTTGAGGAACTCGCGATGCTCACGGCCGAGCAGTTTCGCGCCCTTTATCGTGACAGTCCTATCTGGCGAGCCAAGCATCGGGGCTTCTTGCGCAATGTGGCGATTGCCATGGGTAATTCGCCGCGCGAGGCCTACCGATCGGCCCTGGAGCATCTCGCTGCTTCGCCCGAGGCGACGGTTCGCGAACCGGCCATCTGGGCACTCCAGCGCCTCCCTCTGCAAAAGTAGGTCCTGCAAAAACAGGTCCGGTCCTGCAAAAACAGGTCCGACGAAACAACAAGAGGTTTATTATCAGGTGGATGGCGGGAAGTGACTTTTCTGGATGGGTGATTGGCGGAGACCGCGCGCAAACTTGTAGCAAAATAATTTGAAAATATATGAGAATTTTCGCCTCGAGAATCCACTTATTAGCGGATGGCACATTTCCCGAAACCGAAACCGAAACTGGCCGCTGGCCCGCCCCGCAAGCGTGATTGGCAAGTGAGACAGGTCTACCATATCTACCAACGCGGCAGCCGGCAGCAGACTGTTTTCCGGACTCGCGCCCAACTCGTCTCCTACCTCGACCACTTTGATCGACTTGCCCGTCGCTACCGGGTCCGCGTCCATGCCTTTTGCCTGATGTCCAACCACGTTCATTTTGTCCTGGAGCCGTTGATCAAATGGGGCATTTCTCACCTGATGCAGTATCTGCAGTCCCACTACGCCCGCCGCATCCACCGGGCGCTCGGACTTACCGGCCATCTTTGGCACAACCATTTCCATTGCAAACCCATCAAGTCCGCCAGCCAGTACCGCGCTACGATGCTCTACGTCGAGCAGAATCCGACCGCCGCTGGACTCGCCAAACGCGCCCATCTCTACGACTATTCCTCCGCCCCGGCGCACGCAGCCAATCAGACCCATCACCGATCGCGTCACCATCACCTGAAGTGCGACGTCCGCCTCTATCTCACGCGTTGGCGCAAAGAATTTCCCGACTACGCCAATTGGGCCAACTGGCTCCGCAGCCCTCGCGATGCCGCTCACCAAGCGGAATTCGCCGAGATCGAGCGCATCCTGGGTACGGACCGGACTCAGCCACGACAGCCTTGTCCCCTGCCTCCCCTCCAGCCTCTCGCCAGAGAGGCCGCTTCCGGTGCACCGCGGACCGCGGTCGACTCGTCTTGATCAGAGCCGCATTACAATAAGGACAGTATGAGCGAAGACCAATCACACATTCCGCCCCCGACCTTCGAGTTCCTCGTTCTGTCCCTCAAAATGCAGGCGGAAATGGGCCTCGGACTCATGAAGGTCCCTGGCGACGACCAAGGCCAGGACCTTGGCCGGGCCCGCCATTTTATTGATCTCTTGGCGATGCTGGTTGAGAAAACGAAAGGCAATCTTTCGCTGCATGAACAGCGGTCGCTGGAGAATTCGGTTACCGAATTGCGCTTTCGCTTCGTCCAGGTAAGCCAGGCGCCAGCCGCTGGCGAAGAGCCGGAACCAGCGCAGGACCAAGGCCAGTAGTGGCTGACGTCCGGCTGACGGTTCTCGGGTCTGGCACCAGTGTCGGTGTGCCCACCATTGGCTGCCATTGCGACGTATGCGCCTCGCCGGATGCTCGCGACCAGCGGCTCCGCCCCAGCATTTTGCTTGAATACGATGGCCGTGTGGTGCTGATCGACACGACGCCCGACTTCCGCCAACAGATGCTGCGCAGCAAAGTTGAGCGCCTGGATGCCATCCTATACACGCACTCGCACGCCGACCATATCCTGGGTCTCGACGACGTTCGCCCCTTCAACTTTTACCAACAGGGCACGATTCCGATCTACGCCGCGCCGGACACGCTCGAAGTGGTGGAGCGCGTCTTTAGCTACATCTTTGCCACCGGCGAAACAGAGAGCTCGCGTCCACGCATCAGCGTGAACCGGTTGGACGGCAGCGCATTCTGTCTCTTCGGGCTTGAGTTTCAGCCCATCCGCTTGCAGCACGGCCGCGGCATTACCTTGGGCTACCGCTTTGGACGCTGTGCTTATTTGACGGACCACAGCGAGATTCCGCCCGAGTCGCTGGCGCAGTTACGCGGGCTCGATGTGCTGTTTCTGGATGCGCTGCGGCACAAGCCGCATCCGACGCATTCCACCGTCGAGCGGTCGCTCAAATACGTGGAGCAGCTTGCCCCGCGCCGGGCTTACTTCACCCACGTTTCGCACGACCTCGCTCATGTGCAAACCGAAAGCTTGTTGCCGCCGCATGTCCATATGGCCTACGACGGACTCCTGCTCGACATCGCTAACGACTCGCCCATCGACCTAATCCGGCTGAATGTGAACGAGCCGCCTGGCGAGCCGTGTGCCGTCAC
>JAYVUQ010000258.1:0-4834 GCA_043787785.1 Bryobacteraceae bacterium | reverse complement strand
ATTGGCCCGGCAACGTTCGCGAACTGGAAAATGCTATCGAACACGCCGTCGTCCTCGGCGAGGGCTGCCAGTTACTCCCCTCGGACTTGCCAGAAAGCGTTTGGGAGAACGCACTACCGGAAAACCTGGGTAAGTTCCAAACTAGCGTCTCCGACGCCAAGCGGGCAAGTATCTTACAGGCCTACCAGCAGTCCGGCGGCGACTATAAGTCGGCGGCCAAGTTACTCGGCTTGCACCCCAACTACTTACTACGCCTGGTCCGCAACCTCGGCCTGCGCGAAGAGATCCGCAAATAGACTCCCATGGCCCTCCATTTCACCCTCCGTGCCACCGATCCGGCCATCATTTGCCTCGACGGAGATCTCACGCTGGGCCCGCAACTAAGCGACTTCGGCCGACAAGCCTCTCAATTGCTCGCTACCAGGCGTCTCTCCGGCTTGCTACTCCAAATGGCGGGCATCGACCAAATCGACAGCGCCGGCCTCGGCGAGTTAGTCATCCTCTTCACCACCGCCACTCAACAGGGCACCCAATTCTGCGTTACCGAGCCCACCCCTCGCCTCATTCGCCTTCTTGAAACCACCAAACTCTCCGGGCTTTTCCCGCTCTTCGCCGACACCGCCGCGGCCCAGCGATGGATCGCCGAGACCGCGGAGCGCTAAGATGTGGAGTTGAATCGTGGCTGCCCGGTAAACGCGCTGAGTCGAAGCCGCGTGATTCCGGGAATCGTGATTGAGGTGTGGGGGAGTGACAATATGCTCGCGCTACTGAACTTCGATAGTTACTCCGCACAGAAATACATTGCCATAAAAGGCGGGAACGCAGCGCAACGCGGTTCGTAGCCTCCAATTTTCAGAATAAACCGGTCACGGCGCCGATCGGCAACTCGATCCCGGCCGATATCGACCCCAATTGTCACCGGTTACCACATCATCAGCCGTAACTCGTTTCAGCACATGCCGGGCGCTGGTGTCGATAACGGCAATGAATGTATCCGGCTCTGCCAAGGTGCCCAGTCCGCTTTCGCCGGCGGAGTACAACTACTTTGAAGATACGGGTCTGGGCGATAGTGAAGCCATTTCGGTAAAGTCACGGCAGAATGTACTGCGCTGGAATACGATGAACCAGAATCCCTGGGCCCTGATGGTCTTCCGCAACGGAGATGACCACGTCGTCTACGGTAACTTCTTTAGCGATTCTGGCGGCATCCGGGTAAAAGAAGCCCACAATATTTTCTGTTACAACAATTACTTGGAACGCGCCGGGATTGGTGGCAATAAGAACGCCGTAACTTATGACTTTGTGAGTCCGAATCTGCGAAACGTCAACTTTTCTCACAACACCTTCGTCGAATCCGGACTCATCGCGCTGGGCAACGGCGCCACGGAGAATACCTGGGCGAATCAACCGGCCCCTGTCGCTCGCCGACGCCGGCCCGGCTTACTTGCAAAGCGTGGTGCGGGTACTGAACGCCGCCGGTTCCGAGGAAAGCGCCATTGCCCAGGAACGCGCCATTGCCCCGGAGTCGATCGTGTCTCTCTTCGGCCGCGGACGAGCGGGTCGCCGCAAAATGGGACCGCCACCGTCAACCTCGCCGCGCCCGGCATCTTCACCGTCCGCGGTGATTCCCCAGCGCCCGCCGCGTTCTACCTCCGGGTAACGGCGGCCAACCAGCGTATTTCCGACTATGTTTTCGATCTTCTAACGCTCGCGGCGATCGATATCCCGCGCGCCACCCGGCGACCAGACCTACCTACTGCTCTACGGCACGGGCGTCCGTCATTCGCCGCGCGTCACTGCTACGGCGAACGGCCAAGCGCTGCCCGTGCTCGCGACTGTGCCGCAAGGGCAGTACGCGGGCCTCGATCAGATCAACGGTGGCCCCTTACCGCCGAACCTGCCCAGTGGCCCCGCCCGGATCCTCCTCGCACGGATCCGGGCGGGGGGCGGTCAGCGATGATACGTCCCTACCGCGAGCCATCCACCGGCACCATCGACCAAGACATCATCGACCGGACACCATCGGCCGCTTGACGGGAGGGCTCGCGGGTCAGCCGCGAAGCGAGAATTTCGGCCAGCGTCACCGCGAGCGCCGAGATGCGACCGCAGTGCTCCAAGTGCCAAAGAGGCTTCCCGGCGAAGATGTTGCCCGCCAGCAGCGGGCCCACAATGAAAACGCCTTCGCTCGCCTGCAGGCAGTCGTCGACCACGAAGCCAGTGCCGGCTGAGGTGGGTTGCGCAAAGCCTTGCGCCACCAAGCGCTGCAGAAGGTGATTGGCGGAAAGCTCGCCGATGCGGGCAAATCCCGCGCAATTGACGATTACCCGCGGGCGCCGCGCTAAACAGTGCAGTCTGCCGCCAGATTCGTACTCTACTTCGGCGCCGTCCGCGGTGATGGATCGAATTCCCCGGAATCGCCCCTGAGTCAGGCCGAGGCGGCCCTCCACCATCAGTTCGTCCGCGACATCGCAATACTCTGGACCCGCCCGCCGCTGCAACCGGCCAATCGCGTTGCCCCAGGTTACGGCGAATTCTCTTTGCTCGGCGGGGCTGAGACGGGCAAGCAGCATGCCGACAGCCGCGCTGATCGGGGCCAGCGTGACCGCGCTGGTGAATGCGCGGGTTTGGCCAAACTCGACGTCTTCCGCGGCCGCATCGTGGATCTGCTTGGCGGTGAGAGTGTCCCGCCCGGAAAGCTCCTCCAGCGCGGGAGGGTGGAAGCTGAGCGAATCCGCCTGCCCCGGCATCTGATCGGGCATCCGATCGGGAAGCCGGCCGTTCGGCGACAGAACGCGGAATCTTACCTTCGGACGTGCGTCATGCCAGCGATCCTGCAGGGCATACAGCAGGTCCATGGTGCTGGCGCCGGCCCCGACAAAGAGAACCTTGGGCGACGGATCTCCGGCGCGCAGAATGCAAGCGTCGATGCGGTCGAGTGAGGTGCCGAGGTCCGGCCCGTAGGGCTCTTCGATCAGGCAGACCGCATCGTCATCCGTTTCCGGCGGCCGCGCGAGCTTGGGCGAAGCGGGGGGAGACCCGACAGCCACGACCACCAATCCGGCCTGGAGCCTCCGGCCCTCCAAGTCGATCTCGAAGCCGTCCTCCCCGCGGGCAACGTCGGCCACTTGGCCGCGAACCAGCTCAACCGTGCACGTACCGGTCGACTCGGCCTGAGAGATCGCCTGGCGAACCCGGGCGTCCATATACAGGCCGAACAGATAGCGCGGCAGGTACAAGTCCTCCCACGCTCCCGCGCGAATGGTCTCCTGGTGCGTTTGGAGCCAGCGGGCCGAGATGGATCCGCCGTGACGCTGGTAGGTCTGAAACATCCAGTGTTTGTTCTTTTCCAGCCACTCCACAAAAAGGGCCCGCTCGCCCTCGGGAAGGAAGTGCCGTAGCGAGGTGATGAGCAGCGAGGTGTAAGCGGAGCGACTGGTGTAAGGTACCCCTCCCAGAAAGTCCGTGCTTCGTTCGACAATCGCAATGCGCGGACGGCGTACGCCGGGCACCGCCCGGGCGGAAAGACGCGCGGTGAGCGCCAGGACGGTGTAGAGGGTGGAAACCCCAGCCCCGACGAATAGCACGTCGAAGGAGTCCTGGCTCGAGGGTTGGCTCCTGTTTATCTGCATAGGACTGGGCCATACTTGGGAATGATCTGGCCGCGCGCTCCCGCCAGAATCCGCGCCGGGTTGCCCACCGCCGTCACATGGTCGCCAAGGTCATGCAGCACCACAGTGCCGGCGCCGATGGTCGACCATTTACCGATTTTTACTTTTGGAATCACCATGGCACCAGCGCCGATGTGCGTACCTTCGCCCACTTCGACGTGTCCGCATAAAGTAGCGTGCGGGGAGATGTGCGCGTAGTCACCGATCCGGTTATCGTGATCGATACTGGCGGCCGTGTTCACGAGCACGTGGCGTCCGATGACGGTGTTGGGTTGGATGATGGCACCGTGGAGAATCACTGTTCCCTCGCCGATAACCGCGGAAGAAGCGACGATGGCCGAGGGGTGACAGGCGATTCCGTACCGTGCATTCAGCATGCTGACCAGTTCGGCTCGCTCCGCGTTTCGGCCGACGCAGAGGATCACGGGATGATCCAAGGCGGGGAAATGTTCGATGCCCTCTAGGCGGATGCCTGATTGCACATCCGCATGGGCAGGATGCCGGTGCTCTGGCCGGTCGTCGAAGATCCCTTTTACTCCGATACCCTGGCTTTTGAGGGCGTCGATCACCACATGCGCATGGCCCCCCGCTCCGTAAATGTAAAACAAGTCTGGCTCGAAGTTCACTGCAGTTATTACCTTAAATTCACACCGCCCGCTGACAGTGGCCTCCCGTCCGTTTGTAGCATCAATATAGAGCTTCGGAGTGGTGGGCGTCAAGAGACAGAGCCATCAATCCGAGTGACGAAGCACTCAGAAAAACTCGCATGGGATCGAGATGAAATGGCGAAGGAATTACTATTAATCGAGAAATTAGGCAACTGCGGCCCAGAATCAACGACATACTGAGGATCGGTGTCATTCGAGAGGATCGGGTCGCGGTAGGGACGATCATTCTTCCTGCGCGGGGCAGCCGGGACGAAAAGGTCCTTCTTCGCGTTCGCCGCCCTCGTCGATCCGCACCAGCCCTACAACCCGCCCGCGTCCTATGCCACTCAGTACAAAAACGCGACTTGCGTCCCGCTCTGCTTCGCGCGGGCGAGCATGACGTCCGTCCCGCCCCCATTGGCGAGGCCGCGCAGCGCTTTACCCCGTTCAATCAGCGCGTCGCTCTCCACCGCCCAGTTCTGCGGCGAAATCAGTCTGGTATACCCCTTCTATCGGGCG
>JAYVUQ010000257.1:0-8302 GCA_043787785.1 Bryobacteraceae bacterium | reverse complement strand
CAACGTATGACCTGCGCGGACTCACCGTGATGCCGGGCTGGATTGACACGCACGTGCACCTAAGCTGGCACTTCGATGCCGATGAACGGCTCGAAACCGGCGGCCCCAGCAGCAAAGAGAAGCCCGAAACGACGGTGCTCGCCACGGCGGGCAACGCGTGGGCCACCTTGCAGGGCGGCTTTACCACCGTGCAGAGCCTGGGCGCGGCCATCGACGCCGACGTGCGCGATTTGATTGCGCGCGGGGCCTTGCCGGGGCCGCGCATCTTAACGTCGATGGGCCAACTAAACGAGCGTACGGGCGACGCCGAGGCCTTGCGCAAGGGCGTGCGGGACTACAAGGTGCGCGGGGCCGACGTCATCAAGCTGTTCGCCACCAAGAGCATCCGCGACGGTGGCGCGCAGACGATGACCGATGAGCAGTTACAGGCGGCCTGCGGCGAAGCGAAGAAGCTGGGGCTGCGCACTGTGGTGCATGCGCATGCCGCCGGCGGCGCGCAAGCCGCGGCCAGGGCCGGCTGCACCGCGGTGGAACACGGGTCGCTGCTAGACAGCGAGACGCTCGCCTTGCTGCATGACAAAGGCGTTTATTTTGACCCGAACTTCCTCGTGCTCCACAATTACCTGGACCACAAACCGAATTTCCTGGGCATCGGCAATTACAACGAGGCCGGTTTCGCCGCCATGGAGCAGGTGTTGAAGCCGATGAACGCCGTGGTGCGGAACGCGCGGAAGCACAAGGTGAAGATCGTGTTCGGTACGGACGCCGTGGCCGGTGCGCATGGCCGTAACGCGGAGGAGTTTATCTATCGCGTGCAGGATGCCGGCATGCCGCCGATGGAGGCGTTGGTAAGCGCGAATTCGCTGGCGGCCGAGTCGTTGGGCTTAGGCGACAAGATCGGCACTGTGGCGCCGAACTTTGAGGCGGATCTGATTGCCATCGACGGCGATCCGCTGCAGGACATTACGGCCGTCCGGCGGGTAGTGTTTGTGATGAAGGGCGGGCGGGTGTACAAGAATGTGGCGCGTTAGTCTGCTGTTGTGTTCGGCGCTTTCGGCGGCCAGCGATTGGCCGGTGTATGGTGGCGACGCGGGCGGGGGCAAGTATTCGCCGCTCACGGCGATCAACAAAGCCAACGTCGGTCAACTGAAACCCGCCTGGGAGTGGCGCACCGGCGAGAAGGCGAATGCAGAGTTCGAGACCTTCCCCGGCACTTTTCAGGCAACGCCGTTGATGATCGACCACGTGCTGTATCTGTCGACGCCCTATAACCGGGTGGTCGCGCTCGATCCGGAGACGGGGCGCCAACGGTGGGCGTACGATCCGCAGGCCTATCGCGACGGCCAAGTGCCCAACGGCACCGGCTTTGTACACCGGGGCGTCGCTGCCTGGCGCGATGCCAAGGACGGCAACAAGCTGCGGATCATCATGAACAGCCGCTACCGGCTGATTTCGCTGGACGCGGCTACCGGCAAGCCCGTGCCGAACTTCGGGGACAACGGCGTGGTGGACCTGAGTAAAGGCTTGCGCCGGGAGATCAATCCGAAGCACTATACGAACACTTCGCCAACCGTAATTTACAAAGATCTCATCATCGTCGGCAATGGCGTAGCCGACCGGTTGGTCTACAAGAACGATCCGCCGGGCGATGTTCGCGCCTTTCATGCGCGCACGGGCAAACTGGTGTGGACCTTCCACACGGTGCCGCAAAAAGGCGAATTCGGAAACGACACTTGGGGTGGGGACTCGTGGAAATTCACGGGCCATACCAACGTCTGGGCGCCCATGACGCTCGACGAAAAGCGCGGACTCGTCTATTTGCCGATCAGCACGCCGAGCAACGACTTCTACGGTGCGCGCCGCCCGGGCCAGAACCTTTTCGCCGAGTCGCTGGTGTGCGTGGATGCGAACACCGGCGTGCGGCGCTGGCACCATCAGTTGGTGCATCACGGCCTCTGGGACTACGACCTGCCGTCGCCGCCCAACCTGGTAACCATCTTCCCGGAGGGGAAACGGGTGGACGCGGTGGTGCAGCTCACGAAGATGGGCTGGACGTTCGTCTTCGACCGGGAGAGCGGGAAACCCGTCTGGCCGATCGAGGAGCGGGCGGTGCCCAAGAGCGATGTGCCCGGCGAACAAGCCTGGCCCACGCAGCCTTATCCCACCAAGCCACCGCCGTTCGCGCCGCAAGGCGTGACGCTTAACGATGCCTTCGACCTGACCCCGGAGCTGAAAGCCGAGGCGATCGCCGAACTGAAGAAGTACCGGCTCGGGCCGCTCTACACGCCCCCGAGCTTCGAGGGCACGCTGATGAGCCCGGGGCTGATTGGCGGCGCCAATTGGGGTGGCGGCGCGTTTGACCCGGAGACGCAGCGGCTCTACGTGAAGTCAACGAATCTGCCGGGGCTGGCTCGTTTGCGCAAGATCGATGGCAAGACGCGGGCCGCGGACGTGGATGCGGATTATGTCCGCGAGGGGGCGACGAACGCAGAATTTCACGACGGCCTGCCGCTCTTGAAGCCGCCTTACGGCTTGCTGACGGCGTTGGACCTGAACAAAGGGGAGATTGCCTGGCAAGTGCCGTTTGGCGACAATGCGGCTTTACGCGCGCATCCAGCGCTCAAGGGCGTGGCGCTGCCGAAGCAACTGGGCGCGGTGGGCGTTGCGGGCGCCATCGTCACCAAGGGCGGCCTGGTGTTTGTGGGTGGTGGCGATACGGCATTCCACGCCGTCGATAGTGGGACGGGCGTCGACCTGTGGACGTGGCCGCTGGGCCGGCGCACGACGGGCACGCCGATGACGTTCGCCGACCGGAACGGCAGGCAGTTCGTGGTGGTGGCGAGCGGGGCCGGGGCCGACGCTACGCTCACGGCCTTCACGGTCGGCGAATAGCTGCGGGCGACAGTGCGGCGGTGGAAAATGCCGCTGCTCCTTCACGGTAACGCCATTCGTCCATCCGGTACCAGCGCCATGCCGCAGTGGACGGGAAACACGCACCCCGCAGGCACCGCCGTGGTGGCGGTCGCCTGAAACGATGTCTGCCATGACAAGGGATAAGATAAGGCCAAGCCATCTATGAAAACCATCCGAAGACGGGACACCATCAAACTTTTCGGCGCGGGCATGGCGAGCAGCTCTTTACGAAGCGCCCCCACCGCAAGCAACCCCAACTTCATCGTCTATATGTCGGACGACCACGGCATGCTCTTCTCGGAGCCTTACGGCGCCACTGCCGTGCATACGCCACATCTGACTCGATTGGCCGCCGAAGGCATGCGCTTCACCCACGCCTTTACCACCTCGCCTTCCTGCGGCCCGAGCCGGACGTCGATGCTCACCGGCCTTTGGCCCGCGCGGCATGGCGCCGAGCCGAACCACAAGCCACCCAGGCCGGAGGCAGTCGGGCTCCCCGCTGTCCTCAAGTCGCTGGGCTATGAGTTAGCCTGCTTCGGCAAAGTGGCCCACAACGACTGGGCGAAATACTACAACTTCGATGTCGTCCACGGCCCGAATGTGGGTGCCACGGATGCCGACGCGGTGGAGCAGTTCCTGGTCAAGCGCGACAAGACGAAACCGCTGTGCCTGTTCTTTGGCTCGCATTATCCGCACGTTCCCTGGGTGAAGAACGAAGGCTACGATGCCGCGACGGTGAAACTACCGCCGACCTGGGTGGACACGCCCGAAACACGCCGCCAGTGCGCGGACTATTACACCAGCGTCACCCACACCGATGCCTTGGTCGGCAAATTCCGCGCTTTGGTGCAGCAGCACGTGCCCGGCAACTCGCTGTTCGTCTACACGGCGGATCACGGGGCGCAATGGCCGTTTGCCAAGTGGAACCTTTACGACGCCGGCATTCGGTTGCCCTTCATTGCGGTCTGGCCCGGCAAGCTGAAACCGGGTTCGACTCAGGAGGCGATGATTTGTCTGCCGGACCTGTTGCCCACGTTCATTGAATTAGCCGGCGGTCAGGTGCCCGCGGGTCTTGACGGGAAGTCCTTTGCTGAAGTTTTGCGGGGCAAGACGAAGCGGCATCGCGACCGGGTCGTGCAGACTCATAGCGGCGACGGGGACTTCAACGTGTATCCCATCCGGAGCCTGCGTACGCGCCAATGGAAGTACATCCTCAATCTGCATCCGGAATTCCAGCACCAGACTCACGACTCGCGCAACCGGCGAGGCAACGGGGTTTTGTATTGGAACAGTTGGCTAGAGGAAGCAAAAACGAATCCCGCTGCCGCGGCGATCGTGAAGCGCTGCGTCGAGCGTCCCGCGGAGGAACTTTACGATCTCCAGGCTGATCCTCATGAGCTGCAAAATCTTGCGCAAAATCCGAAACAGGCGTCGCGCGTAGCATCAATGCGTACGGAGCTGAAAGCGTGGATGAAGCAGCAGGGAGATACGGAACCGGTGTTCGGGAAACCGCTGCGTTTAGGCGAGCCGGTGACGCTGCTGCCCCCGGTGGCCTAGCGTGCAGTCTGCCCTTCAGGTTCACTACCCTGCCGGTTAGAACCGCTGTTAAAACCGCTCTCGTTTCTCGAGGTTTTGCTCGATTTCGGTGCGTTCCCGCCAAACCGGATGCAGCTTCTTGTCGCGCAAAAGCGCCAGTTGATCCTCTATGTGCGGGGAGCCTGGCTGGCTGGCGTTGCCATAGCCCAAGGCACATTGGGCACGTTGGGGCGCGCCGAACTCAATCGCGCAGACGAACGTTTCTCCATGGGACGGAAAGAACTGGTTGCCACTCTTCCTGGCAAACTGCATGGTACGGAAGATACCCATGCGCCCGTTGCCGCCATTGCCGGGGACGTCGGTCTTCCCACGCGCGAAGCGATACACCTCACCCCACGGCACATCCAAGCGGCCGTAAGTACGTCGGCATTGCTCAGCGGCGTCGCGCAGTGCGTCGAGCGCGGCTATCGTGTCTTGTATGCCGTAGGCCGTGTCGAGGGGGCGCGTGGGATCGTACTTCACGCGCAATTGGCTCTGGATGGTATCGCCGGGGGCAAAGAAGCGATCGGCGAAAAACTGGAAGAGCACGGCCCCTTGGCTGGTGGCCTCGGTTTGGCGATCCCATCGTTCCAGCACCTTGGCCGCCTCAAGCGTCAACGGATCCGGGCGAGTGCGTGCGGCGGCGAGTAACTCCGGCAAGATGGCGTCGGCTAGCTCCATGCGCGTGGAGTGCTTATAAGCGAGCAACTCCTCGTAGGTGATCGACTTATCTTGAGAAATCATACGCAGTGAGCGTTTGGTGCGAAAGGACGAGAGGTTCTCGTTGCCGGGAGCGACATAGGCGGGATAGTTGGCCGGGTTCAGCGGCGGCATGGTGAATTGCCAGGGCGGTTCGTTGGCGTTTTGGTTGAAGCCGGCGGCGGGGTCAAGCGACTTGGGCAGTTCTTCGTACTTGAGATAGTCAGTCCAAAGGGTTTTGGCGGTATTGCCCGGCACCACTTTGTTCCAATCGGCGTAGGTGCCGAAGGGCCGACGGGCGACGAGGCCGTTGAAGACGAGCAGAATGTGGCCGGCGGAGTCAGCGTAGTTGACTTGCCACATAGGGATAGCCTGCATTCGCAATGCCCGCTCAAACTCAGCCAGCGTGCGCGCGCCGCCCATGCGGAACCACTGTTCGAGCATCTTTGGCCGGTCAATCCCGGCGACGCGCATCGCCAGGGTGACGCCCTGTTCGTCGAGCACCACGGGGCCGTGGACGCTGCGGCGCACCTCCAGCTTCTCCTCCCTCAAGGAGCCATTAGTTTCGCGGATCTTGAGGATCTTGGTGGCGCGCTCGAACGGGCGCCATTCGCCGTCAAATTCGTAGTTACTGTCACGCGTCGTCAAACGATAGAAGTCGACGGTGTCGATCGTGTTCACCGTGCGTCCCCATCCGGCATGACGATTGAAGCCAACCACCGGTACCGGAAATCCGATCTGCGGCGCGCCATAGAGGTCATACCCTGGGCCTACCAGATGCACCTCCATGTAACTATAAAAGTCTTCCCAGATCAGATGCGGATTGATGATCAGCATCGACTTGCCACTGGCGGAGCGCGAAGGGCCCACCGCCCAGGTATTTGAACCGGCCGGCGCGATAGGTTCGATGAGCTCTGGGGATAGGGCAGCCTTGTTCTTCCTAGCCAGCAAAGGCGCTGACTCCGCGCGGAGACGGGCCTGGCTGCCCATATACATATAATGGACCGCGCGCAAAGTGTGGCCCACGACATCAACGCCGCTCACCGGCAATACTTGACGAAAAGCGGGGCTGGTGTGCTCCGGATGCGCTTTAGCGAAAGCATTAATGCCGCGGGCAAAGGCATCCAGATAGCCACGAAACTTAGGGTCCTGCGCACGATACCAGTCTGCCGCGCGTTCGGGCACCTCATTCGTGCGGATCCATCGATCAAGCGAAAGATTGTCGTGGCCCGGTGTCTGGGCGCCCCAGTATTCGGCCGCGCGCCCACGGGATTCGCCATACAGGCGCAATAGCAAATCAGCCTGATTTTGCATTTGAGCCCAGCCGTGCGCATAGAACATTTGCTCGAGCGAATCGGCGAAAATATGGGGCACGCCGTAACGGTCCCAGAGAATTTCGGTCTTGCCTGCCGCCTGCACAGTGGCGGCGGCGAGGACGAATAGCCACAGTTTACGCATGGACATTCCTTTCGGATGGGCCCGGGCGGCAACAAGGGACGCGGGCATTCAACGGATCCTGTGATTCTAACGAACTTTCGCCAGCCTGCCGATGGGGGGCGAAAAGACATGCAATAATTTCGTAATGCAGTCGAATAATCATCAAATGCTCGAAGACTTGTTGCCGCCGTCGCCGCAGCCACGAGTTTTCCGCTTGTCGCAAAGCGCCGGACCGCGGGCGCAGGGCGTGTTATGGGGAAGCGAATTTGAAGCGTCGGCTACGCTGGGCAATTGTCACGCGGGAATCACGCGGGCGCTGGCCGGCGATCAAGCCACGGAACTCACGTGGTGGACGTCGATGCTCGAACGGCATCTGGGCCAGTTAGTGCAAGGATACATGGAAGGCTGCCGCAGCGCGCACTATTGGAACCTCCGCGAGATGACGCAGGTGCATTGGTACGCTTTTGCCGTAAAAGCCAGATTGCGCGGCGCGCGGCATTTCCCCAGCCTGTGGGCGGGCGCTGGCCGCTCAATTGCCGCTTTGCAGGTAATTCACTCGTAATAGCCGCGCAATTGGTCACTGGCGGCGCGAGCTTGGTCACGGCCTGCCGGGTTGGAGGGTGGGCGTATGTCGCGCTCCCCTTCCGGGCGCAAAGCCCAAATCCAAAGGGCGGGGAAGACGATAGTACCCACCTTGAGCAGCATGCCGCCTTCGACAAAGTACTGATGATTCTCCAGCCACGCCGCCAGCCCGGTGGTAGCTGCCATAGCCGCCACAATTCGCTCGTGCCGCACCACGTTCGGGCGGCGGCGAGGGTCGAAATAATTGAGCGCGATTACCATGCCCACCGCACTGACGGCCACCGCCAATCCGAGTACACGCTGGGCGACGAGCAGGCTACGGACTTCGTGGTGAACAGGTTCGATCGCCCCCAGAACCGCTGACAGCGCGGCAACCACGCCAAACGCGCCCAGGACCACTCGACGGCTGATTCCGGGATAATGCTCGATCGAAAGATACACAGACTCGAGGAAAACAGCTACCAAAGAGCCCATCGTGATAATCGCGAAGAGACTCCAAACCCTGTTCGCCACGGGGCCTACCTCGGGGGAAAAGGCAATGGCGACGACCCAAAGGCAGTTGGCGGAAAGATGCGCGGCAAGAAACGGAAAACGCCTGATAAGTTGAGTGCGGTAGAGGTGGCCCACCGCAGCCAACTGGATAGCGGAAGTCCCGTATTTTAAAAAAGATAACACCCGGCGTAATGGTACGCCGGGTGCGGGATGTTTGCAAGTGAGCGCTACGGGAGCGCGGTGGACTAGAAGCCGACAGGCGGTTCGGACGGGGGGGGTTGACCCATGGTGATAGCCTCCTGTTGTAATGTTTCGGTCACAAAATGAGCATAAGTAACCTGGCCAATTTTGGGTGGACTTGGCAAGACATTTTCGAAGGAAGTGTCACGCTGCCAACACTTGAGGAAAACTGGCGTGGCAACCGGCGTTACCAAATGATTCCAGGCGAGTTCTCCTCGAGCGGATCAAGGGCCAGGGAGGCGAGGGGAAAGACTGATTTTCTAATTTCTGAACACACTAAGGAAACGCCAAGGATATTGCGCATTTAAGAGAAAATTCCTTAGAATTCTCTAGTCCACACCCATCCATGGCACCCGCCTCAGCC
>JAYVUQ010000256.1:0-7445 GCA_043787785.1 Bryobacteraceae bacterium | reverse complement strand
ATGCCGCCTGATAGGTGAGCGAACGACCGTCCGACGTCTTCGCCGTGATCGAAGCGCCTTTCTCCAGCAGCAGCCGGACCTTCGCCTCATCCGCCAGCGCCCAAAACAGAGGCGTCGACTTACGCTGGTTCACCGCGTTCACGTCAGCGCCATTCTCCAGCAGCAGCTTCACCATGGCCAGCGTGCCGAAGCCAGCGGCGTGGTGCAGCGGTGTCGACCCGGCACGGTCGCGCGAATTCACCAGGTCCGGCTGGGCGGCGATCAGCTTTTGCACGGCTGCCGTATTACCATACCGCGATGCGGCAATTATTGCTTCGACTTGCGGGCTCAAAACCGGGGCTGGCGCATCTTCCTGCACTTCAATGCGAAAGTCCGCGCCCTGGTCGATCCAGGCGCGCAGTACGCCAATCTCCTCGTCCGCCAGCGCTCCGGTGGGGGGCATTTGCAGGCCACCATCGCCATTCACCAGCCGCCGGATCAGTTTACTGCCCGCGCTGTCGCCGGCCAGAATCACTGGGCCGTAGTCGCCGCCGCGCATCGCGTTCTGGCGCTTGTCGAGCCGTAAGCCGGATTGCTGCACCTCAGCTCCATGGCAGGAGTGGCACTTTTGGGCCAAGATCGGTTGCACGTCTTTCTCGAAATCGACGTGAATCTTGGCCGCTGGCGGAAGCTTGGTTTGGGCCAAGCCCAGGGTTCCCCAAATCAGCAGTAATGGTGTGACGCGCATTCGATGATTCTCCATCTCAACAGCAGAAGGCTGGAAGGAGTTTACACCCGATCGGCTCCGGTTTGAAGCCCTTTCTGATGTACCTCAATTCTCTTAGCGTCAGACCCGGCCGAAAGCGGCCAAACCGATGGAGACAGAATTGCTTTAAATTTTGGCGATGCTACCCTTTCGCAAAATCCTCTTCCCCGTCGACTTCTCACAGAATTGCCGCAAGATCGCCCCGCGAGTTCGCGAGACGGTGGAGCGTTTTGAGGCAGAGCTCATCTTAGCTCATGCGCTCAGCTTGGCACCGCTGGCCGTGGGGCCGCCGGAAGCGCCTCTTTTCATCCCGCCGCCGGACCAAAGCGAGGTCTACCAGCTTGAAGCGCGACGCCTGGAGCAGTTTGCGGTGGACCATTTCCCGGGTATGAAGCCCACCCAGGTGCTGGCGCTGGGCGATGCCAACCACGTCATCTCCGACACGCTGCGGCACCAGGGCGCGGACCTGGTGATGTTGCCGACCCATGGGCACGGCGTGGTGCGCAGGCTGCTACTCGGGTCAGTCGCGGCCAAGGTACTTCATGACGTCGACTGTGCCGTCTGGACGATGGTGCCGCACGCCGAAGCCGAAGCCCGCTACCCTTATCGCCGCATGTTGTGCGCACTTAGCTTGGATCAAGAGGACAGCGCCGCCGTGTTGCGCGCCGCCGGTTCGATTGCCCACCGCTACCAGGCCGAACTCACCATCCTCCATGCGGTTGACCTGCCGGAAGCAGGGCTCGAATACGCCTATCGCGAAGCCATTCTGGAGGCGGCCGACCAGAAGCTGCGCCAACTGCGCCACGACTCGGGCGTCCACGCCCACTATGACCTGGTGGCCGGCGATCCGGTGGAGCAGACCCGCCTAGCGGCCGTGAAGAACAGCGTCGACTTGATCATCACCGGCCGGGGCCAGGTGCGTGAGGGCGCCGGACGCATGTGGTCTCAACTCTATTCGATCGTCCGCGAAGCGCCATGCCCGGTGCTCAGCATCTAAGGTGCTGCGCCAACTGGCGCACTTCGTTGGGTGCCTTAGCGCAACGTTAGGACGGATTAGCGCGCGGGCCGGTGAAGAAGACGCGATAGATAGCCAGGATGACTGCCGCGCCGAGCACGGACAGAATCCAGCCTTCGGCGCGGTCCGGCGCGCCATGGTTCATCAGCGTGTGTACCCAACCGCCCAGCAAGGCTCCGGCGATCCCCAGCAGAATCGTGATGATCAGGCCACCAGGATCCTTGCCCGGCATGATCAACTTGGCGGCCGCGCCGACAATCAGTCCAAAGACGATGGAACCAATCAGCTCAATATCCATGGCGATGTGTTGAGCAAGTCGGCTGCCATTCGCGCTAACCTAGAGGCACTGAAACTTTGCTCTATCCCAAACTTCAAGAGCTCCACGACTTCGTCGCCACTGGCTACTGTACGCGACGCCGCCACGGTCGCCTGCCGCTGTGGATCTACAACTACTCGCAGCGCACGCAATTCGATTTCAAAGCCCACGATTGGCCAGCCGTCCTGCGCGATGCGCGCGGCTTGGTGCTGGACGAACAAGGTGCGGTGGTGGCCCGTGGCTTTGCCAAGTTCTTCAATCTGAGCCAACTGACAGACTTGCCGGGCGGCCACCCCGAGTTCTGGGAGAAGGTGGACGGCAGCCTCATCCTGATGTTCGCTTATGAGGGCGAGCGGATCTTCTCAACGCGTGGCAGCTTCGAAAGCGAGCAGGCGCTGTGGGCCGAAACCTGGTTCGCCAATCATGCGCCCGGGTATCATCCTCCCGCCGGAGAAACGGTGCTGATGGAAGCGGTCTATCCTGGCAATCGCATCGTTGTCGATTACGGCGGCCTCGAGCAACTCGTGGCACTCGGTTCGGTAGACCGCCTGGGAGCGGACACCGCTACCTGGCAGTCGCTACCCGGGCCGATTCGCCCGGCCCGTTTTTATGGCATTCAGAATGCGCGGTCGATCCCCGAAACCGAGGGCGAGGGCTTCGTCCTGCGTTGGCCGGATGGCACCCGCGCGAAGGTGAAGCTCGATGAGTACGTCCGGCTGCACCGCCTGATCTTTGGGACGTCGACAAAGACCATTTGGGCCGCTCTGCGCGCGGGCGAAACTCCGGATGAAATTACGGCCGAGATCCCGGCCGAACTGCGCGGCTGGATTCGGGAACAAGCCCGGTTGTTGCGGGCGCAGCATGCCGGGGTGCGCGCCGAGGTGCAGTCTTACGTGGACGAGGCGGCGCGGCTGGGTTTGGTGGAGGGTCCACGCAAAGAGTTTGCGGCCTGGGTGACGTCGCATCCAGAGATCAAGAAACGCGGCCTAAGCGGCCTGGCGTTCCGCGTCGCCGACGGCCGCGATGCGACCGACGAGATCTGGCGTTGGGTGGAGCCCGAGTTCGCCCAGCCATCCTGGTTACAGGGTGCGGACGGGGAGTGAATTTCCGAAGAGCGCTATAATAGCGCTAGAAATGACCGTCGCTGCCCCCATTCTGGAGTTGTTTCCGTCGCCTGGCGAATGGACCGAGGCGGACTACTTTCCGCTCTCCGATCGCGGCCGGATGGTTGAACTATCGAACGGCGACGTGGAGGTACTTCCCGTGCCGACAGACTTCCATCAACTAATCCTGCTGCGCCTGACGAGTTCGCTTTATGCTTTCGTTCTTCTCCATCGATTGGGGCAAATCCGCTTTGCCCCGCTTCCCGTCCGGTTGTGGGAAGGCAAGGTTCGCGAACCCGACTTCATGTTTATGTCAGTGGCCCACAAAGACCGCATCGGCACTTACTGGGGCATTCCGGACTTAGTCGGCGAGATCCTATCGGAAGGTACCGAACAGAGGGATCGCGAAACCAAGCGCGCCGAGTACGCGCGCGCCGGAATTCCAGAGTATTGGATCATCGACCCCTGGGCGCGCACCGTCGAGCGATTGCGCCTCTCCGGCAGCGAGTATGGGTTGGCCGAGTTAGTCACCGGCGCGTTGACTTCGACCGAGTTTCCCGGTTGGAGCCTGGCTTTGAGCGAGCTATTCGCAGAGTAGTTGCGCTAGCTGAGTGACTATCCAAACAGCCCCGTGAGTTCCCGGGTGGCGCTGGGGAAGGACTTTAGCTCCGCTCCGAAAGCTTGGTTGGCTACGGCCATGTACAGGTCGCCGATGGTGCCGGTGTGGCGGGTGTGGCGGCCCGTCGCTAATCCTCCGGCGTGGCCGGCGACGATGACGGAGAGGCCGTTGTTTTTGTGGTCGTTGGCTTCGGCGTGCTCGTGGACGAAGACGATGCTGGTGTGGTCGAGTAAGTTGCCGTCGCCTTCGGGCGTGGCCTTTAATTTACCGACTAAGTAAGCGAATTCCTCGACGTGCCAGCGGCAGATGTCGCGCATGATGCGCTGGCCGTCGGCACCGCCGGGGGCCTTGCCATCTTGATGGGTATAGTCGTGGTGGCGGGCGGCGGTGTAGCCGAGCCAGGGGAAGCGAGTCAGCCCTTGGCACTTAGTGAGCATGTAAGAAGCCACGCGGGTTTGGCCGCTGGCTAAGGCATGCACGAGTAAGTCACTTTGGATTTTGGCGATGCGGGGCCAATCCTTCATATCGCCGTCGTATTGGGGCTCTTCTACTTTGCGATAACTGGGCGGCAGGCTGGCGATGGCGCGTTCCACATCGCGGACCGAAGCTAAGTGCTCATCCACGCGCACGCTATCTTCCTTGCCGAGCGACTGCTTCAAAGTGGCGGCGTCGGCTTGGACGGCGTCGAGCACGCTGCGTTTGCGCGCCACCCAGCCAGCATCGCGCGCGCCAAAGAGGCGGTCGAATAACTTGTGGGGCAGCATTTCGGGCGGCAAGGCGCGGTCGTTGCCGGCCCAGCTCATGTTGCGCTGAATGCTTTCGCCGAAGCTCTCTTGGGAGACGCCGATTTGGAGGGAGCGGAAGCGCGTGTCGCCCGCAATCTTGCCGGCGATCACCTGGTCAGCCGAGGGTCCGCCGGCACCGCGGCCAGTGAAGGAAGTGCCGGTCATCAGGGCCGACATGGAGCGGTGATGGTCGTTGCCGGGGCCGGGCAGGCGGGCGGCAGGGTTGTCGAGGCCGGTGACGATGTGGAGGTCTTCGCGAAAATTGGCGAGGGGGGAGAGGCACGGGGTAAGGGTGAAGTCGCGGCCGGTTTCGGTGGGGATCCAGTAGCGTTCGACGACGCCGTTACCGTTGAACCAGAGGACGAAGCGGTTGGGCGGCGGCGACTTGGCGGCGGCATAGGCCGTGCCTACTGAGTTGAACATCGCCGTGAGCGGCGGCAGGCCGACGGTGATGGGGGCACCCATGGCGGACAGGCCACGCAGCAGCAGGCGGCGGGAAACGGCGCGATCTTTGGTGTGTATGGCGGCCATGTTAGCTCCTTGCGGGCGGATAGGTAGTCCACTTTACGAGGGACACGAGCAGTTCTTGAAACTGGAAGCCTGAAGCTCGAAATTCCTGCGTTGCGATCTCTAATGCAGCGGCGTCAGCAGCGGTTTCGTGGCGGCCCATCAGGTACCGGAAAACCTGCTTTACCACGCACTCCTGGCACTGAGTACTGCCCGCTAAGATTTTACCGAGTTCTCGCGGCGAATTGAAGGGGGCACTGGTGCCGCTAGTAGTAACGAGGCCAGCGACCCAGCCGGAGGTGTCGAGGTCGAGGTCGAAGTTGGCGGGTTTCTCTTTGCTGTTGCGTTCGGGCTGGATGGTGACGTGGAGCTTTTCGCGGCGGGCTCCGATGGCGTCGAATTTTTCGAGGCCAAAGCCGATGGGGTCAATCAGGGTGTGGCAACTGGCGCAACTGGGGCTCGACAGATGAATGCCCAGTCGCTCGCGCGTGGTGACGGGTTTCTCTTTACTAAGCGGCGGCAGGTTGGTACTGACGCCGGGGGGCGGTTGGGGCACGTCCTGGCACAGGAAGTGTTCGCGCACGAAGAGCCCGCGGGCGGTGGGTGAGGTTTCGGCGGGCTTGCTGGTGGCAGTGAGGAAACTGGCGTGGCCCAGGATACCGGCGCGTTCCGTGTTGGCGGGTAAGTCGACTTTGGTGTATTCGGCGGAGGGTGCAGTGACACCATAGATCTTGGCTAAGTCGGAATTCAGGTAACTATAAGTGGCGGAGAAGAATTCCATAAAATTCTCGCCTTTCCAGATGAGCGCTTCGGCGAGGCGGCGGCTTTCTTCGGCCATGGCGACAGTCAGTTCGGGGGTAAATTGCGGGTATTGGCGGCGCTCGCGGATGGTGCCGTTGAGGCGATCGAGCCGGAGCCAGTCGACGAGGAATTCATGCACGGAATCCTTGGCTTTTTCGGAGGCCAGTAAACGACGCGCCTCTTTCTCGATACCAGCCACCGTGGCCAATTGCCCTTTAGCGGCGGCAGTGAGCAAGGCGTCGTCCGGCGTCGAGTTCCAGAGCGCGTAGGCGAGTTTGGAGGCGACTTCGTAGCCTTGCTGACTTGGGTCAGTGCCATGTTCGACCCGCATGAGGAAGGCAGGCGATTGGAGCATCGCTTCGAGGGCCAATTGAGCACCGGCAAAGAACTGCTTTTCGGAGGAGAAGAGCTTTTGGTAGCGAGTAAGTTCTAATGCGGTAAGTGGGCGGCGGAAGGCGCGGCGGCCGAATTCTTTGAGAAACCGGTCGCGGCAGAGTAGGTCCTGCGCTTTGCAAGGAATTAAGTTACGCGAGTCGCCGGCGCGAAACGCTTGGCGGGCGAGTTTCTCGGCGGCGTTGCTGTAGGCCTCGGTGAGCATGGGCGAGGCGTTCTGGCCGGGGTATTGGTTGCGGAAGCCGTTGATGAAGTCTTCGGGCGGGAAGGAGTCAGCGAGGCGGGAAGAGTCGCCGAGTAAGTCCCGCATGGTGTTGTTGTACTGGGCGTGGGTGAGGCGGCGGAGGGCTCGCTTGGCGGGTCCGGCTTCGGTGGCGACCGCTTTGGTTGGGAGAGATTCTAAGGGCGCGGCGGCAAGGTAGTCGACCCATTCGCGCAGGATCTTTTCGTCGGCGCTACCGGGCTCAATGCGCTTGCCACCGGCGTGGGCGAGTTTGAGGGTGGGCTTGGCGAGGAGGAGCGACTTGGCGGGGTCCTGCCGGTTGACGAGAATTTGGAGCGACTTACCAAAGTTCAAATTAGGGGCGTGTGCTTCGGGGAACTTCAAACGCGTGCCGGAGGCGACGCCATTGGGATTATGGCAGCCAGCACAGCCACCGCGTTCGAGGACGGGGGCAACATCACGGACGAAGTCCGCGGCGGGAAGGAGGGCGGGGAGGATGGCGGGGAGGAGCGCCAAGAGCGCTGTTCGCATACTCTTATTATAAGGGCTTAATGACGGCCCGGCATTCGATTTGTGGTGAGTGAGCATGATTTACGCGCAGGTTAGTGACGAAACTAACCCGGGAGTTATTGATTGTATTGGCTTTTAGTCGATTTCAGATTACCAGCGCGCAATGCAGTCCCGGTCCAGCAGCGTCGCCTATTTTAGGGTACCAGGGGGGACTGGAGCGTTTTGATGTAAGTGCTTGATTTGGCTAAAGAAAGACGCCGTGATCGTAAACCGTGGTTCTGCAAATTTGTGGGCGGAAATGCACGAAGGAGTGGCGATTTTCGCAGTGCTTGGTCTGCAAGTAACTGATTCGCGGGAAGTTGCCCAAAAGCGGTTTTTGGGGTTCCGACAAAGATTTCACTTCGACAGACTCCGTGGGTGGTCCCATT
>JAYVUQ010000255.1:0-1959 GCA_043787785.1 Bryobacteraceae bacterium | reverse complement strand
TTCATCTCGCGTTAACATTATGAATCCATCGATTTTGTTTTTTGCAGGGTTCGGCATTTTCTGCCCAGTCGGTGCTGCAGAGTTTCAGAATCTGAATTTTGATAGCGGCAAAACGAATGGTGTGATCGTGGCTGAGTTCGAGACCTACGGGCCGATAACGAACCTGATGCCAGGTTGGAGTGTTTCCGGGGATGGTCGGACTTTCGCCCTTGCCTCATATGATAGACTGTCGGGCAGGGGGGACGCTCCGATCCTTATCACGATCGAAGAACTTCTGGGGTCTGCTCCTCAAGTCACCAAGTACTTCAGTAAGCCGTACATGGTTAGTCTTGCCCCATTGTTCGTCCCAAGCCCGAACCCGGGCACATTCCACCCTGTGGATCTAGCGCAAACAGGCGACATCCCTGCCGATGTGACGTTGCTCCGGTTTGTTGATTGGGGTGACCCATTTGAACTCTGGATAGCTGGCCGTCAAGTTCCAGTGGGCTACCAACAGTTGGGTATGTCCACGCCGCCTTTAGTCGGCCATCCCTTGCCAGTCAGTTACGGATGGGTTGATGTTTCCACGTTCAGCGGGCAAACGGTGGAAATGCGTTTCCGCTCCTCCAGAATCGGCCCCGATGGCTACTCTGGTCTCGATAGTATTGAGTTCATTCCCGAGCCCAGCGTGGTTTCGCTCTCCCTGGTCGGCATGGGGATTTGGGTCGGAATGGCAGGATGGCGGAGGTGGGCAGCCGGGAACCGGAAAACCGACCTCCGGGATGAGTGCTAATCGGCAGCATCGATTCCGCGAAAACTAGGCCAAGAATATCGGATGCATCACGCTCCGGTGCTAACAAGAAAGCCAAAACAACCCACTGCACCAGCGCGAATTATAGATCGAGCCCTTTACGATGTCTGGAAGCTCGAAGCCTTATACCGAATTCTAAGCCTGATGGGTTTGGGTATTGTTCTCCTCATCATCGGGTTCATTTACAATCGCTATCAGGAGAGCATCAAGAAATGGCTGTGACCCCGCTTGATTTGAACTTGACGCGGTTTACCAGTGGGGTCAAGGTCTCCTCACACTTACTATTAGCATCTGCAATGCAGTCTCTTGGACTGACCACTCACCGCATTTTATGAAAGCAGTAATGATTCTAAATCACCGATGGCCGTTCGTTCTCGCAATGGCTGCATCGTCGATCACCTTCCTTTCCTCGTCGGCTGAGGAGTTCCAATTTCCGCTGAAAGCCAAAGGCGCGTCGTCAATGTTTGGCGGCTACATGCCGCAGCGTCTGGAACTGAAGTCTGAAATGCCGGATACTATTAAGAAGGCCCCGGAAGGTTTGGTGCATCCGCTCTACGGCACGTTGAAGCTTGGCCCCAAGGAATCGCCCACCCCCTTTGCAGTGATCGTGGATGAGCCCCAAGAAGGAGAGAGCCGGTTGTTCGTGGATTCAAATTCTAACGGGGATCTTACAGATGATCCAGCCACGGAATGGACTCCGAGGAGGAACAAAATGCAAAACGGAGAGCAAATGACCACCTATTCCGGAGGCGCCAACCTGTTGGTAAAATACGGCGCGGATTCGGTGGGCCTCCACATTTCCGCTTACCGTTTCGACAAACACCATCCTCAATGGAAGGTGTTGGAGAAAACGCTGCTGTACTACCGCGACTACGCCCGCGAAGGCAAAACCAAGCTGGGCGACAAGGAGTTCAGATCGGCACTGTCAGACGACTTGGCCACCGGCGATTTTCGTTCCGCCACCACGACGCTCTTTTTGGATGTAAATGGCGACGGGAAATTCGACCTCAGCCGGGAAGGTTTCAAAGTGAACAAGCCTTTCAACATCGGTGGGACGACTTATGAAATCGCAGCCATGAGCGCATCTGGTGCCTCGTTCAAGGTCGTCAAATCGGCGCAGACGGTCGAGGAAACCAAGCCCATGGCCAGCCTGGCCAAGGGACAAAAGG
>JAYVUQ010000254.1:0-6312 GCA_043787785.1 Bryobacteraceae bacterium | reverse complement strand
CGCACGCGATTGCGCGAGCGCTCGAGGCCGAAGCGCAGCCAGAACAGGACCGCCGCGAGGAAGAAATACGCGCCCATCGCCGCGTAGAGCGCGGGTCGCATGTCGGGATCGATGTTGGAGCCGAGACCGTCTTCTTGCATCACGATCGGGTGCTGGCCACCCCAGATCTGCACCGACGCATAGACGAGCGCGGCGTCGACGCCGGCGAAGACCGCCAGCCCCCCGGCGTACTTGCGCGCGCCTTCGCCGCCGAGCGAGCGCAGCATCATGTAGCCGGCGAGGACAATCCAGAGCAGGAGCGTCGCGGTGAGGCGCGCGTCCCAGGTCCACCAGATGCCCCATTGTTGCCGGCCCCAAATCATGCCGGTAACCAGGTTAATGGCGGCGAGGGCCAAACCCACTTCGGTGGCCGAAACGGCAAAGACATCGTACTTCCAGTCTTTCGTCTTCAGGTACAAGCCGCTCGAAATCGCCGCGCCGAGGAAGCAGGCGACGGCGGTGAAGTAAGGCGGCAGGTGAAAGAAGAAGATTCGGTAAACCGCGCCCTGCATCGCCTCATCCGGCAGTTGCAGGAGGATGACGTAGAGGTTGCGAACGAAGTAGAGGGCGGCGAAGATGCCGGCTCCGTAGATGAGTTTGTCGCGCATAGTTTATCCCACCAGTACCGTTTCCACCAGCACCGCGGCCAGTGAAGTGAAGATGATATCAAACGCTATTAAGACCCGAAGCCAAATGATGTGTTCGGCATCAATGGCTTGGCCCGCCACCAGGATGGTAGTGAGTTGCATGGCGGCCATCAAGGCCGGGATGAGCATCGGGTAGATCAGCATGGGCAGCATCAGTTCGCGCAATTGCATGTTGACGGTGAGCGCGCCGAACATGGTGCCCAGCGTAGCCATGGCCCAGGTGGCCAGGGCGCTGACGCCTATGAGGACGGGCAACTGCGCCGTCCAACTGAGGTTATAGAGAATGCCAAAGACCGGAAAGCAAATCGCCTCAATGATGGCGATCAGGATGAAGTTACCGATGGCTTTGCCCAGAAACAAGGCCGAGCCCGGGATGGGCGAAGCGATCAAGGCGTCCAGGCAATCGTTGGGCAATTCGCGCGCGAAGCCGCGGTTTAAGATGAGCACGCCGGAGAAGGCGAAGACCATCCAGAGTAGGCCGCCGGACATTTGTTCGAGCATTTCGGAGTCCGGGTCGACGACGAAGCTGAAGAGTAACAAAATCACGACGGCAAAGGAGAGCGAAGCGTTGAGCGCTTCCTTGGTGCGCAGTTCGCTGCGGAGGTCCTTGCCGGCGACGGCAAGAACTTGGCTGAGGTAGTTCATGCGGCCTCGCCGTAGTGCTGATACACCCAGCCCGGGTTGGCAAGCATTTCATTGGTGCGGACGCCCGAAAAGGCGAGTTTGCCGCGATTGAGCAAGAGCACATGGGAGGCGAGTTCAAGGGCCTCTTTTAACTGATGCGTGGAGAGGACCACCGTGGCACCTTGTTGTAACGCGTCTCTCAGTAGGCCTTGTAATAGAGAAATGGCGCGGTCGTCGAGCGAGGTGAAGGGCTCGTCCAGGATGAGGAAGTTTGGATGATGGAGGAAGGCCCGGGCGATGGCGAGACGTTGGCGCATGCCGCGCGAGAACTCGCGAGCCTTGCCCCGGCGGACGCGAGCGAGGTCAGTCCTTTCGAGCCAATGGTCGACGGCTTTAGCGGCATCGGGCACGGAGTAAAGGCGCGCGAAGGTGTATAAGTTCTCTTCGGCGGAGAGGTCATCGTAGATGCCGATGCCGTGGCCAATAATGCCGATGCGCGCCCTGACGGTGGCTTGACGGGGATTACCGCCGAGGATACTAACTTCACCTTCCGAGGCTTGTGAGAGCCCGGCGAGAATACGGAGTAAAGTAGTTTTGCCAGCGCCATTGCGGCCGAGTAAGGCGACACAGCTACCGGCGGCAAAATCAAAACCAACTTGCTGCAGCGCGGCGAAGTCGCCGTAGTACTTCCACAGCCCCTGCGCTTTGAGCGCAGTCATTTGGTGGCCTTGCGTGGCTCTTGCCGGTAGAGCAGATAGAAGGCAAGGGCGAAGATAGCGGAGACGAGGCCGACGATCCAGTAGATGCGGTCGTAGAGCTTAGGGAAGATGGTATCGATGGGCGGGCCTTGCTCTTCTTCGTCGGCTGCGGGCGCACTGTTGGCCAAGGTGCCGGCGCCCTCGATGGAGATACTCAAGGGTCCGTTTTTGGCGGTAAACACAGCGGCTTGGGTGCGCGGCTCATTAGTAAGAAAGGTGAGGGCGTCACTCTTAACGGTGACGCCGCGCGGGGCGATGACGCGGACTTGGCCTTGATGGAGAATCTTGGTGTTGAGGTCGCCGGGGGGCGAGAAGGGCGCGGTCCAGGTGATGTCGAAGCGGGTTTCGCCGGGCTTCAAGGGGAAATCCACCGTGTAAATGTTGGCTTCATTGGTGGGCTTGGCGGCGCGCTTGAGAGGCATGCCGCGAGAGCCGCTGGAGGCATCGATCTTGGCTTTGCCTTGGGACATGGGCGGCAGAAAGAAACGAATGCTGCCGTTTAGTGGGTCGGCGAGCGTGGTTTGGGTGGGGTTATCGTAAATGATCGTCTCGCGGACGCGCAGTTCGCCGGGCACGGGCTCAAGGAGAATCATGTGCTGGCTGGCGGTGGCCGATTGCACTTTCTTACTGGTGGAGAAGACCGCGATCTCGACTCCGGTGGTGGTCGCACCGGGCTCGAGTAACTTATTGTAATTGACGCTTTCGTAGGTGGCTTGTAAGAGCGCGATACCTTCGGTGTTGCCTTCGAGAGAAAACTTGCCGGCGCCGTCGGTAGTGGCGCTGCCGGCGGGCTGCATGCCCTGAGCACCGGCTTTGATTAAAGTGACGGTGGTGCCGGCGACGGGTTGGCCGGTGGTCTTATTGATGACGGTGCCGTCAATGGCGAGTAAGGCGAGCAAAAAGGCGAAACTCATGCGGACATCGCCTTTCCGCATTCGCCGCAGAACTTGAGCGCTTCCTTGAAGGTGGCTTTGCAATGGGGGCAAATGTAGGTTTGCGGCTTCTTACGGCCAGGTGAAGTAGTAGCGACCGTTTTGCCTTCGGCAGCCAGGCGCTGTTTGACGGCGTCGATCTCGCCCAGGATCTGGCCGAGCTCTTTTTGGACGGCCAGCTTCGAGCTCTGATAATCCGCGTCGGAGAGTTTGCCGAGGCGATACTCGAATTGTAAGTCGCGCAGATTTTCGTAAATGCGGGTTTTGACTTCTTCGAGATGGCGGAAAGGGTTTTCGGGCGCGGGCAGCGGTAAATCGCCCTCGCGGACGTACATGGTGAAAGCGATCGCTCCGGCGATCAGGAAAATAGAGAGAATGACGACAGCCATTTATTCGAACTTAGCCATTTCCTTATCGAGCTCGGCGCGGATGCGCTCGGCGGAGCCATCGGGTAGCTGATTCGCCAAAACCGGCTTTTGCGAGCGCCTAATCCACCAGGCGATGCCGATGAGGCCCATCACCAGGGCCACTGGCGGCATGATCCAGCTTAAGGCGTTGAAGCCTTCGGCGGGCGGCACCGCGAAAGCCTTCAACCCCTCACGCTTGACGAAGAAGGCGGCGACCTTTTCGTCGTTCATCCCAGCCTTCTGCATTTCGGCGATTTTCTCGCGTGCCGGGGCGGCATAGTGGCAGCCCAGCATTTGGCAAGTGCCGACGGTATTCTTGCAGGCACCGCACAGGCAGGCGAGCTTTTCGCCCGCCCGGCGGATGTCGGTAGTGATAAACGCCGTTGGGCTTTGCGCCACACAAAGTGAGGCGACAAAGAGGATCGCGACGCTAGTTTTCCACTGGTTGAGGTTGACGCGCAATGCCTACGACCTCCATTTTCGCGTATTGTAATTTGATCTTACTCGGAACCAGGCAGATGAGGGTGCCTATGAGTAACACCCAGTAACCGACCCAGATAAAGGAAACCAGCGGGAAGACGTAACTCTGAAGGATGACCTTGGAGTCGGCGGTCATACCGGCGAAGTTGAGATACAAATCTTCGTTCAAGGCGCGACGGATGGCCACATTTGAGGTCTGCGAGCCGCTGACCGCGTACTTGCGCAACTCTGGCTTCAGCGTAGCGACTAAGTTGCCTCCCGAGCGGGCTTCGATGACGGCGTGGTTCCAAACGTAGTTTTGGTTCTCGCCGCCCTTCATGTCGGCCACCTTGAGGTCATATCGGCCGAGCTTGAAAGTGGAGCCTACCTTTACTTCGACGGTCTTATCGATATTGAAGGCCGAACCGGTGAAGCCGATAAACATCACCACGATACCCATGTGGACGATGTAACCGCCGTAGCGGCGCGTATTGCGATGAGTCAGTTCGATGGCGCCACGGAATAAGTTGACGTTATCTTTCGCGGCAATCGAGCGCGAACCTTTCCAGAATTCGGAGCCGATGGTCGCCGTAACGAAGAAGCAGAGGCCAAAGGAGATAACGGCGTACACATGCTGAATGCCCAAGGATACCAGCACCGACATGAAGATCACCGCGCCCACGGTGGGCATGAGGAAGGCGCGGCGCAGCGCGTCACCCGAACTGCGGCGCCAAGCGATCAAGGGGCCGACGCCCGTGAGGAAGAGCAGGAACAGGCCGATGGGAATGTTGACCCGGTTAAAATAGGGCGCGTCGACCGTGATCTTCTCGCCGGTGACGGCTTCGGAGATCACCGGGAAGAGCGTACCCCAGAGAATCGCAAAACAGCTGGCCAAGAGGATCAAGTTATTAAACAGGAAACTGGACTCGCGCGACACGACGCTTTCGAGCTGCGTTTCGCTCTTCAGATAAGGCAGGCGATTCAGGATGAGCCAAGTGGTGGCACCGATACCGATGGCCAGGAAGACGACGAAGTAATTGCCCAACGAGGATTGCGCGAAGGCATGCACCGAACTGACGATGCCGGAGCGCGTGAGGAAAGTGCCGAAGATACAGAGGAAGAAGGTGGTAGAGACCAGCACCATGTTCCAGACCTTCATCATGCCCTTCTTCTCTTGCATCATCACTGAGTGCAGGAAAGAAGTGGAAGTGATCCAAGGCAGGAGGGACGCGTTCTCGACCGGATCCCAACCCCAGTAGCCGCCCCAGCCGAGAACCGCGTAAGCCCAACCGGCGCCGAGCAGAATGCCGGTGGACTGGAAGGCCCAGGTGATGAGTGCCCAGCGGCGCGTCGTGTGGATCCAGCCGTCACCGGGTTGCTTGGTGATGAGCGAACCCATGGCAAAGGCGAAGGGCACAACGAAGCCGACGTAGCCAAGATACAAGAATGGCGGATGAATCACCATCGTCCAGTATTGAAGCAGCGGATCGAGCCCGCGGCCATCGTCCATCGGAGTCGCCGCGCGCCCAATGGCGAGGATACGGAAAGGGTGTTCGACAAAGGCGACGAGCATTAGGAAGAAGACCAAGGTAAACATCAGCACGGCCGTGATCCACGGCATCATGGCGCGGTATTCGTGCTTCTTACGGGTGGTGAAAACGACGACCGCGGTGTAGGTGGAGAGGATGAAACTCCAGAAAAGGAGCGAGCCTTCCTGGCCGCCCCACCAGGCGGTGAATTTGTAGATAGTCGCCATGGCCTTGTTCGAGTGGGCCCAGACGTATTGAATGCGAAAGTCGTCGGTCATGATGGCGTACACCAACAGGCCGGAGGCGGTGGCAACGAGGACCCAGACGCTATAAACCGCGCGTTGGGCGCTGACCAGTAGGAAGGGCCGTTGCTTCCATGCGCCGATGACGGAGGCGAGCACCGAATAGACGCCCAAACAGAAGGCAAGGATCAGGCAAATGGCGCCAATATTTTCCATAGCTTGTCTTAAATTCCTTTGATCTCTTTAAGTGGTGGCCGGCTTGGCGTAGCTACTAGCGTTGCCCGGCTTTACGCCCGGCTTGGCTTCATACTTCGACGCGCACTTGGCCTGGATCCGGCTGGCCTGGAAGACGCCGTCGGTGCCCATCTTGCCATCGGCCAGACATTGGGCCCCAATGCGGAACGTATCCGGGAGAGGATCCTTACCGTTATAGACTACGTTCAAGGTGAGGTTCTTCCCATTTTCTTTTTGGATCATGCGGAACTTGACCTGTTGGCCATTGCGCTCAATCACTTCGACGTCGCCACCGACGCGCAGGCGCTTCACCTGCGCTTCGTTGCCCATGACGGACATCTCTTCGATGGTCTTGTAATAGGTTTTGGTCTCGCTCACGCCTTCCATGGCGAGCCAGCCCAGGGTCGCGACGATGATCAGAATCAGAGCGCCGAACTTCGC
>JAYVUQ010000253.1:0-6136 GCA_043787785.1 Bryobacteraceae bacterium | reverse complement strand
TCCTGGCCCACGAGACCAATGTCTTTGACGGTGGCTTCGGCGCAGTTGCGCGGGCAACCGACGACGCCTAGTTTGGTCTTGTGCGGGGTGAAGAGATCTTCTAAACGCCGTTCCAACTCGATGCCAGTGGTAATCGAGTCCTGGGTGCCAAAGCGGCAGAACTGGGTGCCGACGCAAGTCTTCACCATCCGGACGCCTTTGGTATAGGCCTGACCGGAGCGCATGCCCAGGTCCTCCCACATCTTGGGTAAGTCTTCTTTCTTTACTCCCAGTAAGTCAATTCGCTGGCTGCCAGTCACCTTCACCATGGGCACCTTATACTTGTCGGCGACATCGGCAATCTTACGCAACTCGTCAGGCGTGGTGATTCCGCCCCGCATTCTGGGAATGACGCTGAAGGTCCCGTCACGTTGAATATTGGCATGGACACGGTCGTTAACGAAGCGGGCGGAGCGCTCTTCGTTATGATCACCACACCAGACCACGTCGACCAAGTAGCTTAGGGCCGGCTTACACACCTCGCAACCGATGCCATTGCCATAGATATCGAGCACCTCTTGAACGCCCTTTAACCGCTGCGTGTGAATGATCTCGCGCAATTGATCTTGGCTGAACTGAATACAATCGCAGAGGAGCTTGGGCTTTTCACCGGCATAGTCGACGGCAACGGCTTTGAGTAAAGACTGGCAAAGACCAGCGCAACTGCCGCAACCGGTAGCGGCGCGGGTTTTATCTTTCAACTGCGCCATCGTGCAAAGCTCGTGCTCCTGAATCGCATGGACGATGGCACCCTTCGTAACACCATTGCAGCCGCAGACGGTATGGCTATCAGGCAGAGCGGCGACGTCCTCACCGGCGTCGGATGTGGGAGGTGGCGACAATAAGTGCCGGCGCAGATCGGTAAGGTCCTTGCCGGTGCGGAGCCAGTCCATGAAACGATAGTCGTCGGAACAGTCGCCGACGAGGATGAGTCCGTCGAGTTTGTTGTCTTTGAGGACGAGCTTCTTGTAGATACCGAGGGACGGATCTTCGAGGCGAACACACTCGACTCCTTCTCGCTGGTCGTCGAAATTGCCGGCCGAGAAAACATCCGCGCCCATGATCTTCAACTTAGTGGCAGGGGTGTAGCCGGTAAAAGTAGGACCTTTGTTACCGGTAAGGGTGGCGGCGAGCACTTTGCCCTGATCCCAGAGAGGTGCGACCAGACCGAATAGTTGGCCATTGAACTCGGTACATTCGCCCACCGCGAAAACATCAGGATGCGAGGTCTCCATGAACTCGTTGACCAAAATGCCGCGCTTCACTTCAATTCCAGCAGCTTTGGCCAGCGCGGTATTAGGCCGGATGCCGGCGGCGATGACGACAAGTTGGGCGGGGATCTCCTCGCCATCATGAAAGCGCACACCCTCTACGTGGCCGTTGCCCAGAATCGCTTGCGTCCTGGCGCCGCAACGCACACGGACGTTCAAATTCTCCATCTTGCGCTTGAGAAACTGGCCACCGGTGAAGTCGAGTTGCCGGTCCATCAAATGGCTCATCAAGTGGACGACGGTGACGTCGCAGCCTTGCACTTGAAGGCCGCGCGCGGCCTCAAGGCCGAGAAGTCCTCCACCGATGACTACGGCCTGGACGCCGGGACGGGACCGCGATAGCAGGTTACGGGCGTCGTCCAAAGTGCGAAAGACAAAGACGCCTTCGCGGTCAGTGCCATCCATGGGAGGAATGAAGGGCGAGGAACCGGTGGCGAGGATAACTTTGTCGAATCCCGTTACGCGCCCGTCGGATCCTTGCAGGGTGTGCTCGCTAAGATCAATTGCGTCGACGCGCACGCCAAAGCGCGCGTCAATTCCGTGGCGCTCATACCAGTCGTGCCCATTCAGGATGATGTCCTCGAAGTCCTTCTCGCCCGCCAGGACGCTGGAGAGGAGGATGCGATTGTAGTTGACGTGGCTCTCTTCCGCGAAAACAGTCACGGCAAAGTCCTGGTTGTGCTTAAGCACTTGTTCCAGTGCAAAGACACCAGCCATGCCATTGCCGATGAGAGCTAATTTGGGTTTACTCACGCGTGAGCCTCCGTAGTGAATTGCTTCGAATGGCTCTCAAGAAAGCCGATGATGGCGGCCCGCAGCTTCATGTACGCGGGATGCGAAGTGGCGCTGTGACGATTGCGAGGACGAGGAATGTCGACATGAAGGTCGAGCCCGACGCGAGCTTCCGGACCATCGGTCATCAGGATAATGCGGTCGCAGAGATAAAGCGCCTCGTCGATGTCGTGCGTAACCATGACGACGGTCTTGCGATCACGTTCCCAGAGCGAAAGGATTAGATCTTGTAACTCAAAGCGGGTAAGCGAATCTAGCATGCCAAAAGGCTCGTCGAGTAACAAGAAGCGCGGCTCTTGGGAGAGTGCGCGGGCGATGGCCACGCGTTGCTGGGTTCCCTGGGAAAGCTCGGAGGGCAATTGAGTAGCGTACTCTCCAATACCGACTAAGTCGAGGTACTTTTTTGCCATCTCACGTTGCGCATCCGAACTTAGTTTTACATGCACCTGCTTAACGGCAAGCAAGACGTTGTCAAGCGCTGTCATCCAGGGTAGGAGCGAAGGGGACTGAAAGACGAAGGCGCGTTCGAGGCCCGGCTCGGTAACCTCGCGGCCATCCAGAACAACGCCACCGAATGTACTCCGCTGCAATCCAGCGATGATGGAGAGCACAGTGGACTTTCCGCAGCCGGAATGTCCAAGCAGGGCCACAAACTCGCCGGGCTGAACGCGAGTGTCGAAGTTCTTCACCACGGTCATTGGGCCAGACGGCGTCTCAAACACCTTCGTGAGAGAGGTAATCTCCAGCGGGCGAATACCCATACTATGCGGCCTCCATGGGGATTAATTGAGCGGTAAGTGACTTGCGGCCAGTGGTGAGAAAGTCCGCCAATCGATGGCGAATGGCAATGGCATCGGCATCGTGAAGCAAAGCGTCAGCCGCGCGTGGACGGCGGAGATGGACGCGGAAGCCATCGCTGAGACCCCTGTTCCCAAGCGCGTGAATGCGATCCGAAAGGAGCACCGCCTCCTCCACACTATTGGTGATCATCAAGACCGTAACTGGCTTCGCTTGAGCGGAGCACATCGAAGCCAATTCGCTTTGCAAAGTCGCCCGCGTCAGGGCGTCGAGCGCGCCAAAAGGCTCATCAAGGAATAGGACTCGCGGTTCCACGGCGAAGGCGCGCGCAATGGCGACTCGTTGGCGCATCCCGCCCGACAATTGGCTGGGCTTCTTGAGCATGGCCTTACCCAAACCCACCATCTCGAGATATTTGGCGCTATGCTCCTGCTGCTGTTGCATGCTGAAGGTGGGAAAGGCCGCTTGCACCGCCAGCCGGACGTTCTCCAGAGCAGAAAGCCAAGGTAGCAGCGAGTAATTCTGGAACACTACCGAGGCTTGGGGAGAAAACCCACGGATACTCTTGCCACCCATGACAACGGTTCCTTCTGAAGCATCCAGCAAACCGCAGGCAATCTTCAGGAGAGTGGTTTTTCCGGAAGCGGAAGCGCCGACGATGGAGACAAACTCGCCTTCGTCGAGCGTGAGCGAAAGACCTTTGATAATCTGACGCTCGCCGTAGCGTTTGCCGATACGTTTCAATTCCAGATAAGGCATGGGTTAAGCAGCCCTCAACTTACGCTCGGCAACTCCCATCAGGCAATCGAGCATGAAGCCGATGATGCCGATGGTGAGGACGCAGAGCAGCATATGGGAATAGACGTTGCTGTTATATTCCTGCCATAAGAAGCCACCGACGCCCGGAGAGCCGGTGAGCATTTCGGCGGCGACAATGACCAGCCAGGCGAGCCCTAGGCTAAGCCGGAACCCAGTGAACATGTAAGGCATGGTGGCGGGCAGCATCACCTTGGTGAACTTACTCCACGGAGAAAGACGAAGTACCTTGGCCACGTTATGATAATCCTGCGGGATGGCGCGCACGCCTTGCATGGTATTCACCACCGTTGGCCACATGCTGCAGAGCGCGATGGTAAACAAGGCCGCCGGCTCCGACTGTCGAAACAGGACCAAGCCAAGCGGTAACCAAGCCAGTGGTGAGATGGGCCGTAATAGCTGGATCGTCGGGTCGAACATCTTGAAGAATATCGGCGAGCTACCCAACAGAAAGCCAAGCGGCGCACCGACTAAGATAGCCAGAAAGAAGCCTTTGGCAACACGCAACAGGCTATAGCCAGCCAGGCGAAGGATACCTTGGTCGGCCTCGCCCCGTTTGTCGAAGGGTTGAAGGATGTAGAGCTTGCTCTCCTCCCAGGTCTTTACTGGCGAGGGCAGATCCGGGGCGACACTGTTCGAGAGTATCGCCCAGATGCCGATCAGCAAAAAGATGCCAACGAAGGAAAGCAGTACATTAGTAATCCAGGTCTTCATTTCTTCTCCTAGGTGGCGCTCTTGACGGAAAAGCTAGCGGCGTACTTATCGGGGTTCCTGGGGTCGAAGGTGCTGTCCACCAACTTCAAAGGCGGCATTTCATTTGGTGTCACCTTGACGCCAATCTCTTTCATGGCTTCGCCATAGATGTCGGGCCGCATCACTTGGTTGATTGTTTGTTGATAGGGAACGACACCCTTCACCATGCCCCAACGCTTAAACTGGCTCATCCACCAAAGGCCGTAGCTTTTCGAGGGATAGTTACAGTTCCGTTGAGAGAAGATCATGTAGTTCGGATCCTGCTCAGTGCGTCCGTCGCCATACTCGTACTTGCCTTGGAGCCGGCCGAGGATTATTTCTTTCGGGCAGTTAATGTAGGAAGCCTTGCTGATGGTAGCGGCGACCGCATCGCGGTTGACCATGACGTCGATATGCTCGCTGGAGAAATGCAGGGCTTTCAATACGGCCTTGACGGCCTTAGGGTTCTTCGCGGCAAACTCTTCGGTGAAGGCGCAAACCTTTTCGGGATGATCAGGCCAGATCTTCTGGGTGGAGGTGACGGTGAAACCGATTCCCTCGGTGATGGCCCGGGCGTTCCAGGGCTCGCCGACGCAGTAGCCGTCCATCTTGTCGACCTTCATATTGGCGATCATTTGGGGCGGCGGGATGGTGATGAGATTGACGTCCCTGTCAGGATCAATGCCGCCGGAAGCAAGCCAGTAACGTAGCCACATGGCGTGGGTGCCAGTGGGGAAGGTCATGGCGAAAGTAAGAGGATCACCGGCGGCCTTGGCCTTTAGCGCGGCGGCCTTGAGATCGCCAGCGTTTTTGATGCCTTTGAATTTATTGGCGAGCGTAATGCCTTGGCCATTCCGGTTGATGATCCAAGGAATCACCATAGGTTTCTTGGGCGAACCGAGCAGACCCATGGTGGAGCCAATAGGCATGCCGAGTAACATGTGCGTGGCATGATTTTCGCCGAGGGTGAGTTTGTCGCGGATCACTGCCCAGCTGGCTTCCTTGGAAATTGTGGAATTGATGCCAAACTTTTTGAAGTGTCCTAATTCATGAGCCATCACAATGGAGGCACAATCAGTGAGGGCGATCATTCCGAAATTCAGGTTTGACGTTTCGGGCGCGTCGGATGCGTAGACGGCGCCGGCGTAACCGGCTGGCAAGCCGGCTAAGAGGGTGTGTAACATGCTGCGTCGAGTGGTCATAAATAGCTCCTTAAATGGATTTTGTAAACCGTTCAACGCGGACGGCGCACTGCTTAAAGTTCGGTTCGCGACTAATGGGGTCGCAGGCTTCCTGGGTGACTTCGTTGACGTTGGTCTCCTGGAAGTGGAAGGGCATGAAGACTTGGCCGGGGGCAATAATTTGAGTAAGTCTTAGTTCGATATTCTCGACGCGGCCGCGACGGCTGCGGATCGTAACGCGATCGTGCGAGCGAAGCCCTTGGGCATCGGCGGGGTTCATTTCGAGCCAAGCCGAAGGGGCCATTCGCTCCAGAATGCCGACTTGACCGGTCTTGGTGCGAGTGTGCCAATGTTCGACGGTGCGGCCGGTGTTCAAGATGAAGGGAAACTGATCGTCCGGCTGATCGGCAAAGGCCTCCCATTCGATGCGCAGTAAGCGGGCCTTTCCGTCAGCAAATGCAAAACATCCGTCGGCGTAGAGATTGGATGGGTCCTGGGGTAACTTAG
>JAYVUQ010000252.1:0-7897 GCA_043787785.1 Bryobacteraceae bacterium | reverse complement strand
AAGACCGCGACGCCAAAACGTTAGCACGCGGTCAAGCCCATGCTCGCTCACCAGTTGCCGCACCTTTTGCAGGGCTTGGGTGTAACGGCCATCGGTTGGCTTGTCGCCGGTAAGTTCCAAGGTCAAGCCCTCGCGGAACCACCAGGGCTGTCCCGCTTGCCCCTGGCTTTCGAGCACCACATGCAGCAACTCGTGCAGCAGAACGGATTCGAGCACTTGCTTGGCTTGCAAGGTCTTGGCTGGCTGCAAACGCACCACCCGCCCCCGCGTCGACGCCGCTACCAAGCCGCTTTCGCCGGTGGCATTGCGGAACGTGGCCACGGTCGGGAAGAGCTTCAGTTGGACGTGGCCAGTGTAAGTGATGTGCGTGCGGGATTCAGCCTCTTTCAAAGCCTTCTCCGCGGCGGCCAGTACGAACTCTTCTTGCTCCGGCGCGGTGGAGAGCAGTTCCATCCGTTCCGACCGTCGCGAAACCCAATCGAGCCCCTGCGCCGTCAACCCGAGCTTGGCGCCGGGGTAGTAGTTCTCCAGAATCGCGCGCGCCGTGTGTCCGCTGGCCCCCATCTGAATCGCACCAATCTGACACAGCCCCACACCGTGCCCACGTCCGCGCCCAGCGAAGACAAACTTCTCGCCCACGCGAGTGACATCGAACAGCAAGCTCTTCACCTGCCACCCAAAGCGATTCCCCAACGCCGACTGGAACTGATTGGCCCCGATGCGCCGCCCGTTTACCCTCAGGTAATTCGCCCGGCCGGACGCGGAACGCTCGCTTACCTCAACCGTCATCGCCGGCACCTTCAACGTCAAGGCATCGGCCAACTGCTCGGCCGTGAAGGCGGCGCGCCAATGGTCGTTGCCGCGGGTGACGCAATGAGCGTCGGCCTTCACTGGGAGATACGCCCCCATCGGCGAAGCCTCGCTCGTACCGCCGCAGTGGGCGGCATAGTAGGTGGCGGCGGGCTCACCCTTCCACCACAGCAAAAGACCCTCGGTTGCTTCCGCCGCGTCCTGATGGATTTTGCCGCGTTGGCTCCAGTAGACATTCTGGCAATGGGTCGTGTCGCACAGGTCAAAACCTTCCTGCGCATGTGCCGTGCGATGCCGAATGGCATAGGTGCGGATGGCGGTGGCCATGGCCTTCAACGTCTCGAGGTTGGTGACGCCGTTTACCTCTCCGGCCAGCACGCTGGCGACGTATTGCTCCAGCGGAATGTGGGCAATCAGGATCAGATGGCCGGCGCGAGTGATGACATTTAAGTAATTTAAAATTAGAGGCTTGGCGCTCTTAACTTCAAGCGTCACCTGGCCTTGGTAGACACCCGTATGGGGCGCATGAATCCGGACGCCGTTTACGCGCGCTTCGGTGAGAGCGGTGCGCGAAAAGAGCCGGATTTCGAGGGCGGCATCGCTGCTGGGGAGCCGCGCCGCGCTCACCGGGGCGCAGAGGCAGGAGCAGAGGAAGAGGCCGAAAGTGAGCCGCGTTGCCATGATTCGTAAAGCCGCAGGGCGGCCGGGGCGGCGTCGCTAGCACCGCGTCCAATGGGCAGAAACACGACCATAACATGTTCTGGTGCCTGGCGGGGCGTCCATCCAGCGAACCAGGCTTGTAAAGAAATTCGGTTCGGGCTGGCCGCGGTGCCAGTCTTGCCCGCAAATTGGGGCCCGGCGAGCCGCGCGGTTCCCGCGGTTGCGGCCAGTTCGAGCCCCTCGTGGATTACCCGATTCTTGCCCAAAGCCAGCAGCCGGTAGGCCCGCGCCAATTCGAGCGGCGTGACGGCGATGGCTTCTTCGCCCAATGCCGCCAGGCGAAGGTCCTTCGCCGTTGTCATGCGGATGCCGTAGACGCCGAGCGCTTCGGCCAGCCGCTGGGCGGGCAGCCGCCCCACGGCGGCAGCGAAGTAGTTGTTGCAGGAGTAGGCGAGCGCCTCGCGCGCATTGAGCGAATGAATCGGCGGATGGCTGCAATCGAAACGGCGGCCGTCGATGGTTAATCGCTGGGGGCAGGGAAGGCGCTTGGCGGGGTCGAGACCGGCTTCCATCAGCGCCAGCAGGGTGAAGGGCTTTAGGGTAGAACCGGGCCGGGTGGCCTGTACGGCCGGACCATAATGCAACAGACTTCGCCCGGTGGCAATATCCAGGATCTCAGCGGATGCCAAAGTAGCCACGGTATTTCTCCGGCAGCCGCGACGGCTTTAATTCTCGCTTGTCCTGGCTTAGGGCACAGAACAAGTGTTTCGTCGTGCCGGTGGCCAGTTTCCGTTCGCCGCACACCAACTCATAGGAAAAAGTGATCATCCGGGAGCTGGCCTCTGCCACACGCGTGCGGATCACCACCTCGTCGTCGTAACGGGCGGCCTGTGCGTAGCGCATCGATGCCTCCACCACCGTCATCACTATGCCCTCTTTTTCGAGCTCACTGTAGAAAAAGCCGTCACACTTACCGTATTCCGTGCGACCCATCTCCATCCAAACCAGGTAGTTTGCATGATAAACCACACCCATCTGGTCAGTTTCGGCATATCTTACTCGGGTGCGCGTCTCGCGATAAGGTAGGTTCACGTTCCCTAAACATAACCTATTCACGTAAACTATAGAAAGCCCGCATCATTTTGGAGACCATTTGTCCTATGAGTAATAGACTCCTTCACGTCTTATTCGCCTGTACCTTGACGGCTTCGGCCCAGAACCTGGCCGACCTCGAAAAACGGATTACCGAATTCGATCTGCCGAACGGTTTGCACTTCATTATTCTCGAGCGTCACGCCGCGCCGGTGTTCGCCGGGCTCAGCTTTGTGAACGCGGGGGCCGCGAATGATCCGGCCGGCAAAGCCGGCATCGCGCACATGTTCGAGCACATGGCCTTTAAAGGCACGCCTTCCATCGGCAGCAAGAACTACGCCGTCGAGCGGTTGGCGCTCGACGCCTTAGAGAAGACCTACGATTCGCTCGAAGAAGAGCGCCGCAAGGGCCCGCGCGCCGACAAGGCCCGCATCACCAAGCTGGAGGCCGACGTGAAGAGCGGCATCGACGCGACATTCGCCAATGTGGATCAGGACGCCTTCACGCGCATGGTGGAAGAGAACGGGGCCGTCGGCTTGAACGCTGGCACCTCCATGGATTCCACCACCTACTTCATGAGCCTGCCCGCCAATCGTCTCGAAATGTGGTTCATGCTCGAAAGTGACCGCTTCATCACCCCTGTCTTCCGCGAGTTCTACAAGGAGCGCGGCGTGGTGCGCAACGAATATGCCATGCGCATTGAAAGCGATCCGCAAGGGCAACTGGTAACGGCGCTGATGAACACCGCCTTTGCCGATAGCCCCTATCACATTGGCTATGCCGGCATCCCCAGCGACATCGATAACCTGCGCGTCGGCGATGCGCTGGCTTTCCGCAAAACTTACTACGTGCCCAGCAACATCACCATCGTGGTGGCTGGCGACGTGGACCCCAAACAAGTGCGCGTCCTGGCCACCAAGTATTTCGGCCCCATGCCCGCCGGGCCCCTGCCGCCCCCCGTCATCACCAAGGAACAAGAGCAACGCGGCGAAAAGCGCGTGTCCATTGAGACCGCCTCGCAACCCATGGTCGCCATCGGCTACAAGCGCCCCGACGCCTTGCATGCCGACGATCCGGTTTTCGATGTGATCTCCGGCGTCCTCTCCCAAGGCCGCACCGGCCGGCTGTACAAGGAATTGGTAGAGGAGAAGAAACTGGCCTTGGGCGCCGCAGCCTACGCCACCTTCCCCGGTGGCAAGCAAGACAATATCTACATTATCTTCATGGTGCCCAACTCTGGAAAGACCACGGAAGAATTGGAAAAAGGCGCTTATGAGATCATCGAGAAACTCAAGAAAGAACCGGTGGATGAGGCGACGCTGAAGCGCGTCAAAATCAATGTTCGCGCCGGACTCATCCGCGGCCTAAACTCCAACATTGGCATGGCCAACGCCCTCGCCGCCGCGCACGTTGGCTACGGCAGTTGGAAAAAGCTGTATTCCCAGCTCGAAGACCTCGAGAAGATTACCGCGGCCGACGTTCAACGCGTCGCCACCGCTTATTTCACGGCCAAGGGCCGTACGGTCGCTTATATGTCCAAGTCCAGCCAGGAGGCGAAGTAACTTATGTTGCGCAATCTACTCATTTTTTCCGTTGTCCTGGGGATGGCTTGGGGACAAGCGAAGAAACCTCTCGTCAAGAAAGCGCCAGCGAGCGCTTCAGGCATGGCGGCCCGGTATAAGAACCTCGTCTTTCCGCCTTTGCGCGACGTGGAGATTCCGCAGGTAGAAAAGTTCACGCTCTCCAATGGCATGCGGGTCTATTTGCTCGAAAATCACGAATTGCCGTTGATCTCCGGGCGCGCGCTAGTGAAGGTGGGCAACCTGTTCGACCCGAAGGAAAAGGCCGGCCTCGCCGACCTCACCGGCGGCCTCATCCGCGCCGGCGGCACCAAGGGAAAGACCCAGGAGCAATTGAACGAAGCGCTCGAAGGCGTGGCCGGCTCGGTGGAGAGCAGCATCGGTGAGACGTCCGGCAACGTCGGCTTCTCGGCCCTAGCGGAAAGCGCCGACCAGGTGATGGCGCTCTTCGCCGAAGTGCTCACCGAGCCCGCCTTCCGCGCCGACAAAGTTGAGAACGCCAAGATCCGCGAACGCAGCGGCATTTCCCGGCGCAACGACGACGCCGGCGACATTGCCGGCCGCGAGTTTACGCGCGCCCTCTACGGCAAGGACACGCCGTACGGAATGCAGGTGGAATACGCCACGCTCGATGCGATCAAGCGTGAGGACATGGTCGCTTTCTATGATCGGCACTTCTTCCCGGCCAACATCATGCTGTCGGTTTATGGCGACTTCAAGTCCGCCGAAATGAAGGTCAAGCTCGAAAAGCTTTTTGCCACCTGGAAAGTGCAACGCCAGCCCGTTCCGGCCATGGCCAAGGTAACGGAAACCGCCAAGCCCGGCTTGCGTCTGGTGGAAAAGACCGACGTCACCCAGACGTTCATCCGCATCGGCCACCTGAGCGGCAAATTGAACGACAAAGACTACCCAGCCCTGGAAGTGATGTCCTCCATTTTGGGTGGCGGCTTCCCCAGCCGTCTGGTGCGCAAGGTCCGCTCGGAGATGGGCGCGGCTTATTCCATTTATTCCAATTGGGGCGCCAACTACGATCATCCGGGCGCGTTCTCGATTGGGGGCAGCATCGAGTCGAAGTCCACCATTGAGGCCATGTCGGCGATTCAGGAAGAGGTCTCGAAGCTGCGCAATCTCGAAGTGACCGACCAGGAACTATCCACGGCTAAGAACACGGCGCTGAATAGCTTCGTCTTCAATTTTGACTCCCCCGCGAAGACGCTGAACCGCATGGTGGCCTACGAATATTGGGGCTATCCGGCGGACTTCTTATTGCAGTACAAGCGCGCTGTCGAGTCGGTCAGCAAGGCCGACGTGTTGCGCGTCGCCAAGCAATATGTGAAGCCCGAAAACTTCACCGTCATTGCCGTGGGCGACCCCAAGAAGTTCGGTGGCAAGGATCTCAAGACGCTGGGCATGCCGATCGAAAAGCTGGATATTACCATCCCGCGGCCCAAGCAGGAGTTGGCCAAGAGCGACGCTGGATCGGTGGCCAAGGGCCGTCAGTTGATCGACAAAGCCATCGACTCCATCGGGGGCAAAGCGAGCTTCGACGGCTTGAAAGACTACGTCCAATCGGTGGACGCCAAGATGGCCAACGGCATGTCCATTCAGCAGAAGAACTCGTGGCTGGCGCCCGGCCTCCTCCGGCAGGACTTGAACGCCCCCTTTGGCAAGATGGTCACCTTCTTTGACGGCCAAGGCGGCTGGATAAAGGCCCCGCAGGGCGAACAAGCCATCCCGGGCGGGATGGTGGGCCAGATCCAGCAACAGCTCTTTGCTGAACTGCTGAGCCTACTTCGCAGCAACCAAGCAGCCGGGCGCACCGTCAACTATACCGGTGTCGGCACGATTGAAATCGCGGAGGGTCCGCTGTCGGCCAAACTGGTGGTGGATGAAGCCACCGGTTTGCCCAAGAAAAGCGTGATGCAAGTGGTGGGACCGCAGGGCCCCGTCGTCACCGAAGTGGAGTTTTCCGATTTTCGCGATATCGGCGGCGGCTTGAAGTTCCCCTTCAAGTCGGTGATCTCCCAGGGCGGCAAAATGGTAAACGAACAAACCGTCACCGAGATGAAAGCCAACACTGGCTTGAAGGCCGAGGACATCGCGAAGAAACCCTAACCGGCCAAGGAGCCAGTACGACATGATCAACCGCCGCCAGTTACTCACTACCCTCGCCGCTCCCCTTATTTTGCGAGCCCAAAAGCTCTCGAAGATCGAGGAACGGGGCAAGCAAGTGGTGGACGAGGCGCTGGCCGCTCTGGGAGGCCCCGCCTTCTTCGCCATGCGGGACCGCGTCGAGAACGGTCGCGCTTACTCCTTCCACAACGACCGCATGACGGGTCTCTCGCGTGCTCGCATTGCCGTGCAATACCCTTTGCGTCCCGAACCACCGCAGGCGGCGTACTTTGGCCAACGCGAGCGGCAATCATTTGCCCGCAAGGACAAAGAACTCGATCAACTGCCCTATATGCTGTACCTCGAAGACAAGGCCTACGACGTCACCTATCGCGGTGCCAAGGCTCTGGACGCGGAGGTGGCCACCCGCTATCGCGACTCCACCCGCCGCAACATCCTCTACCTGCTGCGACAAAGGCTGGGCGAGCCTGGGCTAATCATTGAGCATCAGGGCTCCAACGTCGTGGACTATCAGCCGATGGAAATCGTCAACTTTACGGATGCCGATAACCTGGTCACCACCGTCTACTTTCACCGCTCCACCAAGTTGCCGATAAAGCAGCGTTTCGTGCGGAGGAATAAGCTTCGGGGAGACAATGACGAAGACATCGCCATTTTCGACAAGTACAAGGAAGTGGGTGGCGGCGTAAAATGGCCGCTAGTCTACTCACGGCAACGCAACGGCGAGAAGCAATTTGAGATGTTCGCCGACGAAGTGAAGGTGAACACCGGCCTAACCGATGCCTATTTCACACTTCCGGCAAACGTCGAGATCCTCTAATATTCTTACAGGGCATGCTCGCAGTGCATCAACTAGCCCACCTCGTTAGCCGTGGGGCACATTCGTAAAATGAACACAATCAATGGGCCGGACTCCTAGCCGACTTCTAGGCGCGGGCGCACGCGCACTGGCACCAACACCGCCAGCTCTTCAATTGCGTCGGCTTGCGTCTGCCGCGCCGGGGCGGATATTTCGGGACGGACGCTCTCCGTCATGTGCGGGGCGCTACAAAGGCGGATGAGGCTCGCTTGAAAGCGAAGTTGAGCGGCGAGTTCGGGGTCCAAAGTTTCCATACCCTCTCCTATCGTCGAAAACCCCAGCGTGCTTTAGTTTCCGAAGTCGATACGGGCGTGGCGGCATCAGGTGCTGCCAGACCTCCCATGGCGCCAAGAGCCCAGAGCCAAGAATTGGTCAGTAGACAAAAAAAGGGCGGCCTACTTTGGGCCGCCCGTGTCATGAATTGTGTGGTTTCCTGACTGAATTTGGTTGAGGACTCTATGCACCGGTCTCTGTCAGACCGAATATGAGAAACGAGGGGGTCCATCCGACTTGGTTGGGAGGGATTTGGTTGGTGGGTCTCGATGGGGAAAAAACTAGGATGGTGGTCATACAGCGGGGATAGTTGGAGGAACAACCCTTACTCTTCAGGACCATTTCGTTTCTCATACGCAACTACTAAAGCAAGTGGCATGCCAAACCGCTACTCGCAAGAAACTCCAATGGTTTCAACGGTTTGACATTTGTAATCGCGGCTGCCCACAAAGGGCCGTTTCATTCCGGGACGAGATCCTGTTTCAAAACC
>JAYVUQ010000251.1:0-5007 GCA_043787785.1 Bryobacteraceae bacterium | reverse complement strand
TGATGGATTGCACGATTTTCTCTTGCGCTTCGGGGTCAATGCCATTGGCGGTCATGCCGGTACGAAGGCGGGCTTCGATATCGATCATGCGTTTTTCGGAGCGTTTGAAGCCCATGGCGCGGCGAAGTTCTTCAGCTTCGCCGCCGGTGAAGTTAGCGACGATCATGGCCATCCGGAGTAACTGCTCTTGAAAGAGCGGGACGCCGAGGGTGCGGGCCAGCACGCCATCGAGGGAAGGATGCAGGCTGTCAGGAGCTTCGAGTCCACGGCGGCGGCGGACAAAGGGGTGGTACATTTTGCCTACGATGGGCCCGGGGCGGATGATGGCGACTTGCACGACTAAGTCATAGAACTTCTCTGGCTTCGTAAGGGGAAGGCTGGCCATTTGGGCGCGGCTCTCCACTTGGAAGAGGCCGACGGTGTCGGCGCGCTGGAGCATGGCATAAACTTTGGGGTCGTCGGCGGGAAGCTGGGATAAGTCGATTTCGTCGCCGTGGGCGGTGCGGATTAACTCGATGGATTCTTCCAGGGCGGCCATCATGCCGAGGCCGAGTAAATCGACTTTGATCAGGCCGAGGTCGGCGCAATCTTCTTTGTCCCACTGGATGATGACGCGGCCGGGCATGGTGGCGGGCTCAAGCGGCACCACGGAACTGAGGGCGTGCTGCGAAATCACCATGCCGCCGGAGTGTTGGCCGAGATGGCGGGGAAGGTCTTGAATTTCGCGGTAAAGCTGAATGAACTTTTGGGTGCGCGGATCGGCCAGTTTTTGCCCGGCCTCTTCAAAGGGCTTTTCCACTGGCTCGTTGGGTTTCTGGAAGCCCCAACGGGAGACGAGGTTCGAGATGGGGTCGAGCGAGTCTTTGTCGTAACCGAGTACCTTGCCGACGTCGCGAATGCCAGAGCGGCCGCGGTAGGTGATGACGTTGGCGGTCATGGCGGCGCCGTGTTGGCCGTAGCGTTGGTAGACGTACTGGATGACGCGTTCGCGCTGGTCGCCACTGGGAAGGTCAATGTCGATGTCAGGCCATTCGCCGCGTTCTTCGGAGAGGAAGCGCTCGAAGAGTAAGTCCATGCCGACGGGGTCGACGGCGGTGATGCCGAGAGAGTAACAGACAGCGGAGTTGGCGGCGGAGCCACGGCCTTGCGCCAAGATGCCTTGTTCGCGGCAGAAGCGAACGATATCCCAGACGATGAGGAAGTAACCGCCGAGTTCGAGCTTGGCAATTAAGGTTAGCTCGCGCTCAATTTGGCGCTGGGCCTTTTCGTGATAAGGCCGGTAGCGCCCGCGCGCGCCCTCATCGGTGCGTTGGCGCAGGAACGAATCGATGGTTTCGCCGGGGGGCAGGGGATAGAGGGGAAATTGATAACCAAGGTCAGCGAGCGTGAAACTAAGGCGTTCGGAGAGGGCTTGGGTATTGGCGATGGCTTCCGGATAGTCGGTGAAGAGACGTTGCATCATGCGAGCGGGCTTCAGGTAGCGCTGGGCGTTGGCTTCCAGCAAGCGGCCGGCTTGGTCGACGGTAGTTTTATGGCGGACGCAGGTGAGCACGTCCATCAGTTCGCGTTTGTCCGGCTTGGCGTAACGAACTCCGTTGGTGGCGAGCAAAGGGAGTTGGTGTTTCTGGGCGATAGCGAGGACGCGTTGGTTGCAGGTTTCCGATGCACGGCGTAAGTCACGGGTTAGTTCGGCGTAGACTTGTCCGCGGCCATAGATATCGAGGAGTAACTGCGGGTCGCGCTCGCCATGGGTGAGGCAGATGAGCCCTGGGGCGTAAGTGCGGAAGTCATCGGTGGTGGCGGCGGCCTGGCCTTTGGGGGCGCGGAGTTTCATGGTACTGAGCAAGCGGCAGAGATTTTGGTAGCCGGTGCGCGATTCGGCGAAGAGTGTATACCGGTCGCCGGCAGCGGCGGTGACTTCGACGCCGAGGTGGGCTTGGAGACCAGCTTTCTTGGCGGCCATATAAAAACGGGGCGCGCCGGAGAGGTTATCGGTGTCGGCAAGAGCAAGCGCCGGTAAGTCGAGATTCGCGGCGGTTTCGACTAAGTCTTCGGGCGTGCTGGCGCCTTCGAGGAAGCTGAAAGCGGAGCGGGCGTGGAGTTCGGCGTACATGAGTTAGTCATAGGAAGCGTCGACCAGCCACTGGGTACTGAGTAAGGTGAGCCGGTACAGTGCGCCGTCGGTGAGGGCGACGTCCCAATCTTCGCGTTGCCAGGCCGTGTTCGACCACCAGTCGCCGGAAGCGCGCCAGGGTCCGGCGGCTTGGACGATGCGGCCGGCGATACCGGCGGCCGCTAACTTACAAGGGCGGCCGCCATCCACTTCGACGCGGGCCGCTAGGGGCGGGCGGAAATAACGCAAGGCGAGTCGCAAGCCGAATTCGCGATCGGCTTCGTACACCAAGGGCGCCGCCGGACGGCCAGCCGAGGCGCGCATGCGCCAGGAGTCGGGCCGGTGGGTGTCAAGTAACTCGGGGAAGCCGGCCTTCTCGGGGCCGACCATGGCGCGAATTTTGGCGAGCGTAAGTTCGAGCCGCTCCGGAACGGGCGAGGGCGGCGTGTAAAGATGATGCTGAACGACGCGGGGTTCCACCGGAATGACGGCGACGGTAAGGTGGCGGATGGCGGCGCGGGGCGGATGGGCCTCAAAATCGAGTTGCACCAATTTGAGGAGCGCGTGCGAATCGTGCGTAGCAAAAGGAAGGGCGAGTACGCGGGTGTGCGTGCTGTTATCCACCAAGCCCAATGCGACGCGTAATTCGGTGGTGGCGCGCGAGTGTTGACGCAGCCGGTCGCATAATTCATTCAGTAAGCGGGCAATTAAAAATAAGAGTGGCTCGAGTAAGTCTACTGGATGCTCCAGCGCGAAGTGCTCTTCGTAATGGACGGCCGCGGCCTGCGGCTTAATCGGCCGGTGGACCTCGCCGCGGGCAATGGCGAGCAGGCGCAGGCCAGCCGCTCCCAGGCGTTCGGCGATACCGGTGCGGGGCAAGGCACAGAATTCTTCAATGGTGCGGACACCCCAGCGTTGCAGGACGTCGAGCGTGTTGGGGTCAGCCGGCAAGGCGGTTACTGGCAGGTGGCCGAGTTTCTCCACCTCACGGCCTGGCGCAATGACGGTGATGCCCGCCAAATGTTGGGCGGCAATGACGGCGGTATCCGGATTCGCAGCGATGGCGATACTGCCGTGCAGGTGCCGCTCCTGCGCGCGGCGGGCCATTTCACTGGCGATTTGTGTGGGCGCGCCCATCAAGCGCCGTAAGGCGCCGATGGCCAGCAGGGCGATATCCGGCTTAGGCATTTCAACGATCGGCGAAAATTGCTGCGCCAGGGTGAAGAGCGCAATTTGCGCGGCGGGTTCCGGATTTGAGATATGGATGGCGGCGTACACGCGGTCATGCACCTGCCTCTTCCAGTAACTCGGCGACATACTCGGCGGTAGCGCGTTGTGGCTTATAAGGCTCAACGCGGTAGCGGGCGCGAGCCAATAATTGATACGGAAACAGGCCGGTGAAAATGGCCTCCTGACGAGAAGTTGTGGCCTGCAAAGCGGCGGTGGACTTAGCCTGCGCCTGTTGGGAGAGCACCAGAAAGACAGTGGAGGTCTGCTCGACGGCGCGTTGAAAACGAAACCAATAGGAGGCTGGCAAACGGCGCAGATGCTCGGGGTTGGCGTGGCAAAGATCGAGAGCGATGACGCCAAAGCCGCCGGAGTGCAGCAGCAGATCGGCCGAGCGGATGGCGTGGTCCAACTGCTGGCCGGCGCGGACCCACAGCAGGGCATCGAGGTTGACACCGGCCTGGGCGGCGGTATGGGGGTCGAAGGACTCGGTGGGGTCGACGACGGCGCAATATTCGCCGCGACGAGTAGCGGCAGCGAGGAGTTGGTGCAGAAAACTGGCGCGCCCCGAGGACGCCGGGCCGGTGATTTCAGTGAGACGGCCACGAGGGCAGCCGCCCAGAATCTGGTCGAAAGAAGAGATACCGGTTGGCAGCGAGTCGAGTTGATGAGTGACGCGCCGCCAACCGAGGAGCGGAGCGATGTGGTTCGGGAGAGTGGCCATATTCGCCTTTTATTCGCCTTTGTGGGACTAGTTTGCCTGAGGGAATGGGGGCGTGTCAATGGGCTTTTTTAAGGCGATTTGAATCAACAAGATCGTGGTACAAAACGAGTATGGACAAGACGATCCGCAAGTACTCCAGTCTTGACGCCATGAAGGCCGATGAACTGCGCGAATGGCAGCGGTTGCCCGGTATTACGCGCCTTGACGCTGCCGCCGGCCTTTCCGTTGCCGCCTACCAGATGAAGGAACCGGAGCGGGATAACGTGATGTCTGTGGATGTTTTGGCGGGGCTCAAAGATCGACTTGCTTTCGTTCGAACGTTCTACTTTACAGCCGCGCCAGGTTTCGAGGCTATACAGCGAAAATGCATACCGCGCAGTGACCAGACTGACGATGATCCCATAGCCTTTGAGGAGTTCCAGGAATCGACAAAGGGCCTTGACGTGCTCGGGCATTGCAGCTTGAGTCTAGTCTCTAAGGCGCTTGAGGATTACCTGCGCGAATTCATTTTGCGAAACGCTGGTACGTCGAGTGACCTTCGGGGTCACGGGCGGTTTCTGAAATACGAATCTTTCCTTTTAACTAAGACCACGTTTTGCTGGCGCGAATGCCCCGTGAAACGAGATCAAATCGAACAGATTAATCTCTGTCGTAATGACTTCATGCATGACCCATTTATTGATCGCTCGAAACCTAAGCAATCGGAAGACCATCATAAAAAACATCCTCGATCGCGGTTTAGTGATCCTCTCGAAAGAGCGGTCCAGATGGCCTATGCGGAAGTATACAGTGAAGCGCAGGAAGAAAGTCCGACTTCACTAATTGTGACCCGCCTTGAATTGGTGCGAGCCATAGGAGATGTTAGATCGTTTTGTGAATTTGTTGAAGTACAAAAGACGAGATGAGCCTTTCGGTCGTCGAGATTTCTTCTCCAGCCGCGAAC
>JAYVUQ010000250.1:0-3485 GCA_043787785.1 Bryobacteraceae bacterium | reverse complement strand
GCGTTCGGCGAGAGGAACTTCATCAGGTTGAGAGAAGACAGGTTGCAAGCCGAGTCGTCGAGGAACATGTACTCGGAACAGGGGTTCGAAGCGTTGATGCGGGCCGTGTTCTTCGAGGTGTGCCACGTGTTGATGGTGGTATCGAACTGCATGCCAGGGTCGCCGCAGCGCCAGGTGGCATCGGCGATCTCGCGCAGCAAGTCGCGCGCCTTGAAGCGCTTCACCGGTGTACCGGTGCCGACGGCTTTGGTCCAAAAGTCCGTGTCGTTCTCACAAGCCTGCATGAACTCGTCGTTGGCGCGCACCGAGTTATTGGCGTTCTGGAAGAAGACCGAGCCGTATGCTTCGCCGTCCAGCGAAGAGTCATAACCCTGCTCAATCAGCGTGTGGGCCTTTTTCTCTTCTTTGGCCTTGCACCAGATGAAGTTCTCGATGTCCGGATGTCCAGCATTGAGGACGACCATCTTGGCCGCGCGACGCGTCTTGCCGCCGCTTTTGATGACGCCGGCGAAAGCGTCGAAGCCCTTCATGAAGGAGAGCGGGCCCGAGGCGCGGCCACCGCCGGAGAGAATGGCGTTCTCTTCGCGCAGACTCGAGAGGTTGGAGCCAGTACCGGAGCCCCATTTGAAGAGCATGCCTTCGGTCTTGGCGAGATCGAGGATGCTTTCGAGCGAGTCCTTGACGGAGACAATGAAGCAAGCCGAGCATTGCGGGCGGGAATCTTCGGGTTTCAGCTTATGAATGGCTTGAGTGGTTTCGTCCCAATACCAGCCGTAGCCGCGCTTCTCGCCACGGACACCGACGTTGAACCAGACGGGTGAATTGAAACATGCCTTCTGGGTAAGCATCAGGTGAGCGAGTTCACTGCGGAAGTTCTCGGCGTCCTCGCGGGACTTAAAGTAGCGGTCGGCGATACCCCATTCGGCAATCGTGTCAACTACACGATGCACCAACTGGCGAACACTGGTTTCGCGCTCGGGCGAACCCATCTTGCCGTGGAAGTACTTACTGGCGACAATGTTGGTTGCCGTCTGAGACCAGTCTTTCGGAATCTCGACATCGCGTTGTTCGAAAATCAACGCGCCTTTGTCGTTGCCAATGGAGGCGGTGCGCCGCTCCCATTGAATCTCGTCGTAAGGAGTCCGACCGTTCTCGAGCCGGGCCGTGAAATAGCGGGGGAACGAAATTCCGCTACGTTGTTCCCTCTGTAGCGGCTTTTTCGGCATATTCAACTTCGCACTAAGTGCGACGGCCAACTGTCCCATTGATTCTTCCTCTAGTGTTCTTATTTTATTGTTTTTTGATCAGATCTACGCCTAGGCGTAGATCGGCTAAGCCCTACGATGATGCCCCAATATGTAGTGGTCCGTCAAGCACTTTATCTACAGATGGTACATGCACTTGCGGGAATCGCGGGGGAAAACTTCATGAAATCGTCATCCCCGGCTTCTCAGAGATATCCCTTAGAAGAACGAAAGGCCCACTGACAGTGTGCAGCCGGTTTGAGTGTAGCCCGCACGGCTGTGGATAAGTCCTTGAACGCGGTGGAAAACTCCCGATTTCGCAGGAAATCATCCCCTCAAACGCGGGTGAAATTCTTCAAGACATTGCAGAGCCAAAAGGTTTTACCGTTTGTTTTGTCCGACGAGATCGTAACTGTCTTGTAATGTTCGAGTTACAGAAACGTGTCAAAAAGGAGAGGCGGGCGTGATTCGGCAAGTGATTGATTCTAATATGGTTAAACAGAAGAGCGGGGCGAGATGACTTGTAAGCCCATGTTCCGGAACGAGTTAGGCTCTTTTTCATGAGGGTGTAAGAACGATTGTGTAAACGTGGTTCTCAAGCAGAATGAAGGAGAACGAGATGAAACTAGACCTAAACAACTTTGACCAATTTGATGGACGAGGCGATGAAAGGGCGGCAGGGACCGCTGGACGAGGCGAGCGCGACGGACCTGGTGCGGCACATGGTGCAGCGGATCTACGAGCGCGCCGTGCGTGGGGAACTGACCCACCAACTGGGCTACGAGAAGCACGACGTGGCTGGCCAGCGGCATGAGAACTCACGCAACGGCACGAGCCCGAAAGGCGAACTGGGCAACCTGGTGCTCGAGGTGCCGCAGGATCGCAACGGGGAGTTCGAGCAGCAGTTAATTGCCAAGCATCAAACCCGGTTGCTGGGCTTCGATGAGAAGATGATCTCGATGTATGCGCGGGGATGAGCCCGCGCGATATTCAAGCGCACTTACAAGAAATGTAGGGCCGTGGAAGTAAGTCCCGGACTAATTTCCGAAGTCATGGCTGGAAGGAGGCAATGAATCGTTTTCAGATCAACACCGGCGAGCGGATCGACGCGACGTTGGATTTGGGAACTTAGTCGTAAACCGCCCTTCGCCCTTCTAGATGGTGGATGAGGCAAGACGTCGGCCTCGGAACCCTAACCGGTCCGGCACCATCTGCGCCGAGGCCAACCAGGCCCACAGCACAACGCCCGCCCATGCCCGCGTCAGATGGTTCATAGAACTCTCCCGCTACCCACCATACTCCTGCACCAGACTTCTGTGCGGAGGTGCCCGATGCGGGTTAACGCCTCGGCGCGCCGACGATAGTGCGGATCGTAGTGTCTAGGACACCGATTCCAAGGCCTCCCCACTCCGCCTGTGTGACACCGATCCCTTTAGCTTCAGACGGCTGCCTGAACCGTTCCGAACGTTCGTTACGTCGTCGAGGTCAATCTCTCGATGTACCATGCCGTCAACATAGCACTGCCGCGCGAAAGCAGGCCTCGCGGCAATCGGGTGATGATAAGGGCATGAAGCTGTTTGCCACACTGTTTATTGTTGGGACTCTCGCGGGGCAGGATCTGGAGCGGGCGCGGAAGGTGCTGGGGGAAGGCGCCCACGCCAAGGATGGCGACCTCCGGCGCGAAACCGCCGTGGCGATGAGTCTGCTTCCGGCCAAGGATCCCGCCGCCGCCCTGATCGATGCCTTGCTCGACGACAAGGACTATCAGGTGCGCGTCGCGGCCGTGGAGACCGTGGGCGAGTGGAACGACAAAGGCCGGCTCACCCCATTGACGGCCAAGCTGAACGATGAAGTTCCGGAGGTGGCCTTTGCCGCGGCCAAGGCGCTCTATAGTCAGAAATCGCCGCAGGGCCGGGACGCTTTACAAGCGGTGTACGAAGGCGAGATGAAGGCCAAGAGCAGCTTCTTGAAGAAAGAGATGATGAACAGCCTGCGCAAGCTGAAGACGCCCAAGAGCGCGTTCCTGCTTACCGTCCGATACGGCATTGGCTTCATGCCGGTGCCCGGGATCGGGGCCGGCTACGGGGCCCTGGTCGGCATCCTCACCGACGCCGAGTTTAGCGCCCGCGCCGTGAGCTTGCTGTTGGTTTGCGGTGAGAAGAGCAAGGTTTGCGACGAGATGCTGGCGGCGGCGTATGGAGACGAAGACTGGTCCGTCCGGGCGGCGGGGGTGCATGTGGC
>JAYVUQ010000249.1:0-2214 GCA_043787785.1 Bryobacteraceae bacterium | reverse complement strand
TGATCTCCATGCGCGTGGCTGCCCAGGATGATCTTAATATCGGTGAACTTGAAGCCCAGCTTCTCCACCGAAGCCCGGATCGCAGGCACGGTTTCCTCGTAGTCGGTATTGATGAGGACATGGCCCCGCGGCGTCGTTATCAGGTACGAGCCCAGGTTCACGGTGCCCACAAAGTAGACATTGCCGATCACCCGATGCGGCGCAAACGGCTTGTTCCTCTCCGCGCGGCCTTGTGAAAACAGCGGCCCGCTCATGAATGCAGCCAGGGCCAAGAGTCCGCAGAGCGAAAGACTTCTTCTCGTCATTTGGCCTAAGCATATCGCAAAGGGTGAAGGCGCGTCGCGGCGAGTCTTGGTACTATGAAAGGGTCACCTCGAGCGGGGGTAACTCAATGGTAGAGTCACAGCCTTCCACGCTGTTGGTTGCGAGTTCGAGCCTCGTCCCCCGCTCCAAATCCTACTCCTTCACACCGCGCAGCCAATTCAGAATTGTCGTATATCCGGGCGAATCGAGCTCGAAGCGCACGCCGCCTCCGTGGCTCCGCGCCCCAATCGTGCCTTCGGCGTCCGCCGTCGGCGGCCCAAGTTCAGGCGGCGGTCATCGTTGACAACCTTGAAGGCGCGGGGGGAAGCGTCAGCCCACGCCATTCCCCAACGACGTGCCATTCGCACCAGTTGCTAGCTGCCAATACCCGGTACTGGTTCGTCCTCAACAGGTGTTGCCGTAGCGGGATCCTGGGCCAACTGGCAGGCGGACCAAGCCAACACCTCACCCGGGTCCAACTCCCTGGCGAGCGTAGTCGGCTATCGGTTCAGCTCAGATAATGGCCTCTCTTGGACGGTCTCGACCATCAACTTCCGGATTTCGGGCTGAAACGCCATACCGGAACCTTCCTCCTTCATTCTCTCGGCCACCGGCCTACTTATCGCCAACTACCTGCGCCGTCGCCGCTAGACCATCTTTACCAATGGTGGTGGTGGTGGCAATACAGAGAACGGAGTATCGGCAATGTACATACTGCCAGCTCCGGCGGCCATGGTCCGAATGTCGGCCGGCATGCCTTCCACCGCTGTCGTAAATACGATCATCACTTTGCCATCATGTTCAAGGAATTCCGGGCACGTCACCCGTGGTGAGCCAGGAATCGTCCATTCCGTTAGGATGTCACCGGTTCTCAGGCAAATCTGCTGCGCCCGCCCATCGGGTACGGCATCGGGATTGTAGAAGGCCACAATCACGCTCTTTCCGTCCGGGGCCAAGCGCAACCCGTCCGGAAATCCGGGTAGCGAGTCGGGGGCTACGAGCGCTCGCCGGTCTTCGATCACCCTTAAGCTCGCATCCAGCCGGAAACGGGCCAAAGACTTCGGCTGCGAATCAATATCCACCAGCGTCGCGCCTGCCGCATCCCTCATCAGCGCCTTTCCGTTTGAGCAGATCTGCCCACCCAGCACCCTATGCACGCCACGCGTAGCCGTATCGTAAAAGTACAAGCCCGCAATCGGCAATGCGAACCCGAGGTGCTTCGTGCCGAACAGCACGCCTCCTTCCACGGCTAACCCATCATTGATAATCACTCGTTCGTCATCGCTGACGCTGACCCCCATCTCCTCTATCTCACCGCTATCCAGGTTGCACAGCACCAAGCGGCGTTCCATCCCCACCAGGACGATGCCCCTTTGCGTGGTCTCCGCAAAAAAACCGGCCCTCCCTGGCAGCGGGATGCTGCGGTTTTTCCCGGTAAGAAGATCCAGCAGGTTCAGGCTCCCCACGGGCTGGTCCGCGGCGTGCTGAATGGCCACCCAGCCCAATTGCGGACCGGTCTCCGCCAGATTCCGCATTACCCGCGGACCCTCGGGTAGAAATCGCAGGTCTTCACGATCAGGTTCAAAGAAAGGCTGGCCAACGAAATGAGGTGTAGTCAAGCCTCGATGGTATCGCTACGCCCCATGGCTTGCCTCTAGGCGAGCCTATTCGAATTTCAAACAACAGGTGGCTACGCCCTTTACAGGGTTTGCCGGAATAGTTTTTCGGGCAGGAACCCAAGAGTTCAGAATGTTTGTTTTGATCGAGATCGCTGGGTTTGTTTTTCGATATTTTATTTTTTCTGGGGTTAGATGGGCTGGGAACCGGTGTGCTGAGTGACGAAGGGATTGCGCCAACCACGGTACTCGGCGACGACCTCGCAGACGGCGGCGCAGACGCTGTTGAGGATAT